>JAESTE010000038.1 GCA_016763735.1 Nitrospinaceae bacterium
TGTTAACAATGATATCGTTATCTTAACCACAAGAGATACATTGCCCGCAGGTTTAGGTACTGAAACACCCTATGCTGTAGTTAATAGAACAGGTGCTGGTTTTAAGGTATCAACATCGGTGGGCGGTTCAGCGATAGATATAACAGATAGCGGCACCGACACGCATACGGTTACCGAGGTCAATGGATTTACAGTATCAACAGGAACGAATAGAGTAAATATAACAAGTCACCCTTACAAGGATAATGATGCAATAAGCTTAATGTCAGCAGGTACATTGCCTACAGGATTGAGTAGCGGAGCTTCTTATTTTGTAATAAGTAAATTAAATGACAGTTTCCAATTGTCCCTGACAGCCGGCGGTTCGGCTGTATCTATAACCGATAACGGCACAGGATTGCATGCAGTCAAAAATTTGGAGCAGTCTACAATAATGACCGTTTACGGGAATGCAGTTGTGAAAGAGCTGGGAGAAATACGCGTCAAGGGAATCTATGTTCTCTTTGTTGGCGACCAGCTCACTATGAAAAACAGCGCCAAAATAAATAGCCTTGAGGGCAATGTGGCAAATAATATCGCTCTGGTAGAAAACAATGTGGTGATTAAAAACTCAGCATTATTTATCGGTGCCATTATCTCTGATGGGCAAATCAAGCTTGCAAATAATGGTGAGGTCAATGGTGCCCTCTTCAGCAGCGATATCAAACTTAAAAATAATGCCACCCTTAATTACCAGACCAGTCCTTCAGGCAATAGCCCGGGTGAAACTGCGTTAGAAGAAACCACAGCGGGGTCGGTATGTAGTCTCGGTTTACCGCCTGGTTGGACGGAGTGAGGCGTTGCAGGGTTTTTCCTGACCTGGAATCCCGTTAAAATATTTTCAATTCTGTCTTAAAACCCCCTCTCCCCTTTATAAAAGACCTTTGCCTAAGTCGTCATTGCGAACGTAGTGAAGCAATCCAGAGTGAAGCCTTTAGTTTTAATCATTACGATTCAGAGCGACTGGAGATGTTCAAAGGGTGTTTGAAAAATAAAATTTAATGAATAGTCTGGATCGCCACGCCGCTTTGCGGCTCGCGATGACGTGCGGAGGAGTTATGCAAAGGTCCCCCCTATGAAGGGAGGGAAGTAAACCCTTTTTGAGGCGCGATGAATTTCTTTGGCCTTACGGGCATTGACCCTATAGGCCCCACGCCGAGTGGCTAGGGCATGAGGGCGCCGTTGTTGATGTCTATGGTTTGTCCGGTCAATGAGGTTTGTTGTTCGGAAAATAGATAGTCTACGAACTGAGCAATTTCTTCTGGTTCCGACATTTTACCCAGCAGCACCTGCTTCATCGCTTCCTGATAAGCCTGTTCTTTGGTGATTTTCAAAGCATCGGCGAAACCTTCTATTCCTTCCTGAGCCATATCAGTGTTGACCCAGCCGGGACAAAGCGCGTTGACCAGAATTTTTTCGCCACTGAACTCGGCTGCAAAGGATCGGGTAAGCCCGAGTAACCCCGCTTTAGAAGCGCAATATGCTGAATAGCCCGGCACGCCCAGCCTTGCCAGAATGGATGAAAGGATGACCACTTTCTTAAAAGGAGCGGCATCTTTTTTAAGGTAAGGCAGGCATTCTTGAACTGTTTGATATGTTCCGGTCAGATTGGTATCGATAACTTCTCGCCAGCGGTCATTTTCTCCGTAAGTGTTTTCACCGCCGATCCCGGCATTGGCTACCAGTCCATATAAGGATTCCACATTATTTTTTTCTAAAGCAGATTGCACATCCCCGACTTTGCGTATATCGCAAGAGTGCGTTGAATGGTTGGAAGGGTTTTGCAGGTTCGCTTTTGTTTCTTCCAGCTTATCGAGGTTGCGACCACAGAGGATCAGGGCATATCCCTGACTTGCAAGTGTTTCAGCTATGCTGCGACCGATTCCTGTGCCGGCTCCTGTTATAAGAACATATTTTGACATGAGAAGTTTTTAACGGGTTCTTTCTGATTGCTGATTCCTGGATGGGTTCAGCAGAATTTTTATATATTCAGTGAGTGTGTCAGCCTTTTTTGTATCATTGGCATTTTTATAAACCTGGATCAGGTTGTTGAGCATACGGATAAGGGTTTCTCGTTGTGTTGATTGTGATAAAAAATGTTCTTCAAAGGAATGACCGAATTGTTCAACAATCTGAATACATTCATTTTTAGTTAACAGACGGCCTTGATGGAAAGGGTCAAAATAGATCGGCTCTAAAGGCAAACTGTATTTCACAATATAGTGGCCGGGCATTCCTACTCCAACGATTGGTAAATTCAGACGCTTTGCCAGCAAAACGCATATTGCTGAAAGAGTAATGGGTAAACCCGTTTTATTATCCAAAACTTTATTGATGAAGCTGTTGTCTGGATTCTGGTAGTTGTCTTTGTTGCCTTTGAACCCTTTTTGCTGGAAAAGAAAACGCGTGAAGGCGGCAACGATTTCGGGTGGTTCGGCTTCAGGATTTAAAGTGTCAGCGAAATTTTGGGCTAGATCATCGAGCTTTTGGCTGCACTCTTCGGGGTCCGAATCTGGGTAGCCGAATTCCATGATCAGCATCATTCCGGTTTCCAGATCTATGTCTTGTCCTAATCCCTTTTGTGCAAGTTGCCTGAATTTTCCAGCAAGTTTTTGCGGAAGAATATTCTGGATCACGGCATTAGCCTGGATGCGCAAAGCATCATCATCGCCGCGGGTGGCTATCTCCAGGAAGGGCAGGGCATCTTCACCCAATTCGACCAGTTGATCGCGAACGCGGCTCCTGACAAACTCATCCCGGTCAGTCAATAACTTGATGAGGGAGGAAATCTGACCTAAAGCTTTGTTTTGTTCCATTGGAAGCAAATAAGAAAGCCCTGTACAGGCGGCGGTTCGCCGCCTGTACAGGCGTGGGGAAAAATTTATAAGTCTGGTTGTGGTGTGGTGCGCAAATAAGGCTTGATGACCTTATGTCCTTTTGGAAATTTTGCCGGAATGTCTTCGGTTTTGATCGCCGGTATCACCACGCAGTCGTCACCATGTTTCCAGTCAACCGGAGTTGCAACTTGGTAATTGGCAGTGAGCTGAAGCGAATCAATAACGCGCAGTATCTCGTCAAAATTTCTTCCCGTGGATGCGGGATAAGTGAGTGTGAGCTTCACTGTTTTATCCGGACCTATGATGAACACAGAACGAACCGTCAGGTTGTTCAAAGCGTTGGGGTGAATCATGTCATACATTTCTGCAACCTTTTTTTCGGGATCAGCAATGATGGGGTAATTGACTGAACAATTTTGCGTCTCGTTGATGTCCTTGACCCAGCCTTTATGGGAGTCAATCGGATCCACGCTCAATGCGATAACTTTTACGTTGCGTTTGTCGAACTCACTTTTCAGATTGGCAACACGGCCCAGTTCGGTTGTACAAACCGGTGTGTAATCTTTGGGATGTGAAAA
>JAESTE010000002.1 GCA_016763735.1 Nitrospinaceae bacterium
AATGCCATAGGGGCATTGTCCCCTTTGCGCGGACCGATTTTAATAATACGGGTGTATCCGCCTGGTCTTTTAGCATAGCGCTCTGCCAGAGGACCAAAAACTTTTTGCACAGTTTCTTTTTGCGGTGCCAGCTTGAAAGCCTGCCGTCTTGCGTGAAGCGTCCCTTTTTTACCCAGGGTAATTGTCTTTTCCACTTTTCCGCGCAACTCTTTTGCTTTAGCCAGAGTGGTGCTGATTCGTTCTCTCAGGATCAAAGCCCCCACGAGATTTCGAAAAAGCGCCTTCCGGTGAGCGGATGTTCTGCCTAACTTTCTACCTGCTTTCAAATGCCGCATTGCTGGTTTTGCTCCTTAGGAAATCCTTATTGTTCGACTTCTAAATCCGTTTCTTTTTTCTTCTGTGCTTGAATGATTTGCTTTAAATCTTCTTCCTCCACTTTCATTCCCAAGTGGAGTCCCATTTCTTCGAGAATCTCTTTAATTTCGTTCAGCGATTTTCTACCAAAGTTTCTCGTTTTGAGCATTTCACCATCTGTCTTCGTCACTAACTCAGCAATAGTCTGGATGTTGGCATTCTTTAAACAGTTGTAGGACCGAACAGAAAGCTCAAGCTCTTCAACGCATTTTGCCATATTGCCCAGCATCTTCTGTTTTTTCTCATCAACTTGCGGCATAACCGGTTCTGGTTCTTCATCAAAGTTGATGAAAATTTGCATATGGTCTTTGACAATTTTTGCCGCATGAGCTAACGCATCTTCAGGAGTGATGCCTCCGTTCGTCCATAATTCCATGACTAACGAATCGTAATCACTGGACTGACCCACTCGTGTATTTTCTACATGATAGGAAATCTTTTCGATGGGAGAGAAGCTAGAGTCTACCGGAATCATTTGCACAGATTCATTTTCAATCACATGTTTATCTGCAGGCACATATCCACGACCTTTTCTCACGATCATTTCCACATCTACTTTTGCGCTTTGGTCGATGGTAAGAATTACATGATCTGGATTCAAAACTTCCACATCAGGGTCAGCGACAATATCTTTGGCACAAACCGTACCAGCTTCGCTTGCCTTTATAAAACCACGTTTTGAGTCTGCCTCACCCGTCAACTTAAGGTTAAGCTGCTTAATGTTCAGCATGATCTCTGTCACATCCTCCATAACACCGGGGATAGAGGAGAACTCATGAAAGATCCCTTCAAACTTAACCGCAACAACAGCAGCTCCTTCGATAGAAGAAAGCAACATTCTTCGCAATGAGTTTCCGATGGTTACACCAAAACCTCGTTCAAACGGGCCAGCACTCAGCTTGCCATAATATTCGGATCTGTTTTGTTCATCAAATTCTAATCGTTTTGGTTTAACGATTCCCTGGGCTGTGAACATGTAGCCTCCGACCCCTAAGTTCGGGTCTTATCAATTGTTAATTATTTAGTGAATAACCTATTACCGCGAGTAGAGCTCAACAATCAACTGTTCCTCAATTGGCATCGCAACATCTTCTCTTGCAGGCATTGCCTGAACAACTCCCTGCTTGCTATCGGCATCAAATGTAAGCCAGTCCGGCAGGTTTTTATCTTTAATATTTTCTATAGCCAAGTTAACCGGCTTCTTTTTACTTTTGTTCGGATTAGGTGCGATGGTATCCCCCTGCTTAAGAATATAAGAAGGGACATCCATTTTTTTCCCATTGACCGTAAAATGTCTATGTCGAACCAACTGACGGGCAGCATTTCTGGATGGCGCAAGACCCATTCGATACACGACATTATCGAACCTCAATTCCAGATTTTGCAAAAGGTTCTCACCGGTCGCACCTTTTTTCTTATTTGCTGCAAAAAAGTAGTTGCGAAAGGGCTTTTCCAACACGCCGTAAATACGCTTTACCTTTTGCTTTTCACGAAGCTGAACCCCGTATTCCGAGAATTTTGTGCGCCCCTGACCATGCTGTCCAGGAGGATAAGCCCTTTTTTCAATAGCGCATTTTGCCGTCTCGCAACGGGAACCTTTTAGATACAGTTTTATTCCTTCTCGCCGACACAGTCGACAAACAGAACCTCGATACCTGGCCAAATTCAGCTTCTCCTTTCAGGTTTAAACATTTTAGTCTCTCCAAAAATTGCTTTTGACTGCAAGCCACCCTTACAAAAGAACAGGGTTGTGCTAGAGAAAATCATCGAACAACTAGAAAACCCCATTAAACTCTTCGTCGTTTTCTTGGACGACAGCCATTGTGCGGAATAGGGGTTCTGTCTCTAATGACAAGAATTTCCATTCCGGCCGCTTGCAAAGAACGGATTGCAGACTCTCGCCCAGAACCCGGACCTTTCACATGAACTTCAAGTTTTTTCATTCCCATATCCCTGGCTTTTACGGCTGCTTTGTCTGCGGCCACCTGGGCTGCGAAGGGGGTGCTTTTTCTAGACCCCTTAAAACCCTGTGCTCCAGCACTCGACCAAGACACCACATTGCCGGACATATCCGAAATGGTGATGATGGTGTTGTTAAATGTGGCGCGGATATGAGCTACCCCTACTTCCGGAGCTGTTTTCTGCCTTTTTTTACCGCTTTTGGATTTCTTATCCATTAATTTAATTTCTCCAGATCTTTTTTATGAGAGCCTTTAATATTTAAAAAACCCCTATTTTTTAGCACGAGCACCGACTGTTTTCTTCGGGCCTTTTCTTGTTCGCGCATTGGTATGAGTTCTCTGCCCACGAACCGGCAAACCTCTACGATGCCGAAGGCCGCGATAAGAACTGATATCCATCAAGCGTTTTATATTCATATTGACATTGCGCCTAAGGTCGCCTTCCACCTCGTACTCCTTATCAATGATACCTCGGATGCGAGTAATCTCTTCTTCTGTCAGATCCTTCATCCGTATTTCTTCACCCACCTCAGCTTTTTTGAGAATCGCATGCGATGATGTCCTTCCCACCCCATAGATGTAGGTCAAAGCGATCCAAACCGGTTTATCTTTTGGAATATCAACACCTGCTATTCGTGCCACGGTTTCTCCTTTATCCTTGTCGCTGCTTGTGTTTTGGGTTTTCGCAAATCACCCGCACAACACCGCGACGGCGAATCACTTTACATTTCATACAAATCGGTTTGACCGAACTTCTTACTTTCATGGTTCTACCCCTCTTATTTATATCGATAGGTAATTCGACCGCGTGTCAGATCATAGGGTGAGAGTTGCACTTTCACTTTATCTCCCGACAAAATACGAATAAAATGCATACGCATCTTCCCCGAAATATGAGCCAAAACCTTATGCCCATTGTCCAACTCAACTCGAAACATTGCGTTAGGCAAAGGTTCTAAAATAGTGCCTTCAACCTCTATCGATTCTTCTTTAGACATCTATCATTTTGCAAACATTGGAAAAAATATCTTCCACTGAGCCCTTCGCTTCGACCATTTTCAAGTTCCCCTGTTTTTTATAAAATTCTTTTAGAGGAGCGGTAGACTCCATATAAACTTTCAATCTTTCATGAATCGTTTCTCTATTATCGTCTAGCCTTTGCTCCAACTTCCCCCCACAACCATCGCAAACCCCCGAAACCTTTGGGGGACGGGATATATGATGAAACATCGCTCCGCATTCCGGACAAGTGCTTCGCCCGGTTAGCCGATTGACTACTTCCTCGGCATTAACTTCCAAGTCGATCACTTTATCGATCTTCAGACTCATCTCAATCAAGGTTTCCGAAAGCTTTTCTGCCTGCGCAATATTCCGGGGAAACCCATCTAGAATAAAACCGGCTTTACAATCCGCTTGCCGAATGCGCTCCTTAATCAGGCCAATGACCACATCGTCTGGAACCAACTGCCCCGCATCCATAACTATTTTTGCACGAGCACCCAGCTCGGTATTATCCTTAACTGCCTGCCTCAGAATATCGCCAGTGGATATTTGCGGAATCTTAAATTTTTCTTTCAGCATTTTTGCCTGAGTGCCTTTGCCGGCACCAGGTGGCCCTAAAAGAATCAATCTCATCAATCAGCCTCTTCGGCTTTTCAAACGCCCCTTTTTCACAAAACCGTCATAATTTCTCATAACCAGATGGGATTCAATTTGCTGCATAGTATCCAAGGATACACCCACCACGATCAGCAAGCTTGTTCCGCCAAAATAAAATGGGATGTTGAAGTATTTTATCAAATAATCCGGCAAAATACAGACTAAAGACAAATATATTCCGCCATAAAACGTAAGCCTTGAGAGAATCGTATCTATATATTCTGACGTCTTGTTTCCCGGTCGAATTCCAGGCACATAACCGCCGTGCTTTTTCATATTGTCAGCAACGTCGACGGGGTTGAAAATAACCGCCGTATAAAAATAACAAAAGAAAAATATTGCACCGACAAAAATCATACTATAAACAATCGTCCCTGGTGTCAGCATAGCCGAAACCGTCTGCATCCAAGGATGACTTATAAACTGCGCTATCGTCGCGGGAAACATGATGATCGAAGAAGCAAAAATTGGCGGGATAACCCCCGACGTGTTCACTTTCAAAGGCAAATGTGTAGATTGCCAGCCCATCATCTTTCGACCCACCACCCGCTTGGCATACTGGATCGGTATCCGCCGCTGCCCTCCTTCCGTGAACACAATGGCTCCCACCACCACGATCATTACAATAAGAAGGAAAAACATGACCAGCACAGACATTTCACCTGTACCCATCAAATCTAACGACTGAAAAATTGCCGCTGGTGTTCCTGCAACAATCCCGGAAAATATAATCAGGGAAATTCCATTACCAATTCCCCGCTCCGTGATCTGCTCTCCCAACCACATAAGAAACGATGTTCCGGCGGTCAAAGTAAGAACTGTCATCAGCCTGAAAGACCAGCCTGGTTCCGGCACAATGGGGATACCACCTGGACTCTTCATCGCTTCCAAACCCACCGCGATTCCTGACCCCTGAATCGTACTCAACAACACCGTCCCATAACGAGTATACTGCGTGATCTTCTTTTGCCCTTGCTCGCCTTCTTTTTTCAACCTTGCCAAGTAAGGCGAGACAATCGTCATCAACTGCAAAATAATAGATGAGCTGATATAAGGCATGATGCCCAATGCAAAAATGGTCAACCGGCTTAAAGCCCCGCCGGAGAACATATCAAAAAACCCAAGAATAGTACCCTGCGCCCGGGCAAATAATTCTGCCAATGCCGCAGAGTTGATTCCTGGAGTTGGGATATGCGCCCCAATCCGATAGACCACCAAAAGCGCTAACGTAAAAAGTATTTTCTTTTTAAGTTCTGGAACTCGAAATATATTGCCGAAGCTTTCTGCTGCCATTTATAGGGTTACAACCTTTCCCCCGGACTTCTCAATTTTCGATTGAGCCGATCCGCTGAACTTATGAGCATGCACATTAAGCGATTCTTTCAACTCGCCATTACCGAGGATTTTTACGGCTCCGATTTTCTTTATCAATCCCTTTTCCTTCATCACTTCAGGAGTAATAGGATCAATACCGGCACATCGAACCAGTTGCTCGACATTCACCAACTCATAATATATTTTGAAAATATTCGTAAAACCACGCTTGGGCAACCTTCGGTGAAGCGGCATCTGCCCACCCTCAAACCAAGGGCGAACTCCCCCTCCAGAGCGACTGTTCTGACCTTTTTGGCCTTTACCAGAAGTCTTACCGGTTCCCGAACCAATCCCGCGACCCACGCGTTTTCTATTTTTCCTGCCGCCAGCGGGGCCTTTTAAATTAGATAATTGCAACATACTTTTTCCTCGATCAGCCTACTTGTTTTCCTCTTGCTCGTGCACAATCTTTGGCACTGCGGAGGTCCATTAATCCTTGAATCGTAGCTTTAACAACATTGTGCGGGTTGTTTGTGCGTAGACATTTCGTGAGAATATCGCGAACACCTGCCGCCTCTAATACAGCGCGAACTGCTCCACCCGCGATCAATCCAGTCCCTCGCGATGCTGGTTTCAGTAATACCCTTCCTGCCCCATAAGCACCAATCACTTCGTGTGGTATTGAAGAGCCTTCCAGGCTAACTTCCACCAAACTCTTCTTGGCTTTTTCAACCCCTTTACGAATGGCTTCTGGGACCTCATTGGCTTTTCCCAAACCCCAGCCCACCTTGCCATCACGATTACCGACCACGACCAATGCACTGAAGCTGAACCGGCGACCGCCTTTTACAACCTTGGCTACACGGTTGATCTTGACCACTTTATCAACAAAATCTGTTGGGTTTTCCGGTTGCTTCTGTCGCAAGCCTTCCTCCTACTTTTGTTTAGAGTATCTCTACTATTCCGGTAATTCTAGAAATTTTCAGAGATGCTTTTGGATTAAAATTTAATTCCTTTTTCTCGTACCGCATCGGCAAGAGCTTTGACTCGTCCTGAATAATGAAAACCATTTCTATCACAATAAATTTCTTTAATACCCTTTGCAGCGGCCTGCTCACCAATCATGGCACCGACCAAAGCCGCAGCCTTTAAGTTACCGCCGCTTTTCATCTGCTCTTTGAATCCCTTCGTCATAGACGAACCGGAGACCAGAGTTTTACCCTCATTATCATCCACGATCTGCGCATAAATGTGCTTGCTACTGCGAAACACAGTCAACCGAGGCCGACCACTTTGCTTCTGCACCTTTAGCTTGACTCTTTTCTTTCTAGCTAATCGCAGACGTTCACGTTCTGAAGTTTTCATTTTACGATCCTTTTCCTACCGCAGCCTTACCGGCTTTGCGTTTAATCTTCTCTGTTGAGTACATGACACCTTTACCCTTATAAGGTTCTGGAGGACGAAAACTGCGAATCTCAGCTGCCGTTTGACCCACCACTTCTTTACTAGACCCCTTAACAATAATGGTGTTCTTTTTACTATCTACTTCAAATTCGATTCCCTTAGGAGCCGGATAATCAATAGGATGCGAATGCCCCAAGTTAAGCAAAAGGTCTTTACCCTTCAAGGCAACCTTATAACCGACACCTACAATATTGAGCTGCTTGGAATAACCATCCGTCACCCCCAGCACCATATTACTGATCAAGGTTCGAGTAAGCCCATGAAGAGAGCGATCCAACCTGCCATCACTCGGACGTGTTACCGTCACTTCATTATCCTTATACTCAATTTTCATATTCGGATGCAAATCGCGACACAACTGACCCTTAGGCCCTTTAACGTCAACCTTTGTGCCGCTAATCTTAAACTCCACCCCTGAGGGTACTGGAACTGGTTTTCTTCCTATTCGAGACATTTCTTATTTTATCCGTAACTCCCGGCAATCAAGCCGGGCATTAATGATTTTCCATTCGCAGGAAAATTAAATTTTTACCAGATGTATCCGAGGACTTCCCCGCCAACACCTTTTTCCCGACATTGTTCGTCAGTGAAAACTCCCGATGACGTCGAAACAATCGCCATGCCAATCCGTTCAAAACCTTAGGAATGGTATCGCGTTTTACATAGTGCCTTCGCCCCGGCTTACTGATCCTTCTAATTCCACGAATAACAGGCTCTTCATTATGGTATTTCAAATATACGCGGAGAACTCCCTGCTTACCATCCTCGTAATGGCGGAAATTTTTGATATAACCCTCATGTTTCAAAATTTCCACAATCCGGATTTTCATTTTTGAGCCGGGAACATCCACTCGCGGGTGTCGCACCATCTGCCCATTTCGGATGCGGGTGAACAAATCGGCTATAGGATCGGTCATCATATTACAAGGAAACTCCAAAAAAAATTAACTCAACAACCCCGCCGCACGTTGGCAGAGTATAATTTTTATCTAAAAAAAATTGCGATGAGAAAAAAAACTCACCAGAATCAACTACCAGCTGGACTTCGTCACACCTGGAATTTCACCA
>JAESTE010000039.1 GCA_016763735.1 Nitrospinaceae bacterium
CATCGGTAACCTTTGCTATATACTGGATTTTCTTTGCCCTGAAGCCATGCAACTAACCAATCACGCTTAAACTTGCTTCCACCCCACATTAAATCAGGGGCTTTTAAATTGAACCGTGATTCACCCTTGCCTTCAAATTTATGGCAGGTTGTGCACTGTTTTTCGATCAACCCCTCTGTTGCTTTTATATCAAAAGCATTAGCATTAACTCCCATTAGGGTTAATGTGAAAAAAAGTAACAATTGAATTAATAAGCGGCAATGATTCCTATATTGTATATAAATCATAATTCCTCCTAAGTTTTAAGCTTCTGTTCATGTTTTATCCTTTCCATTTAAAAAATTTTAGTTTTTTAACTGTTTTATTCAGCTGCTCTGTTCTCTGAGAAGCCCGCCAATCCCTTATCTCAGTAGTGAAGCAGTCGTGAAATTAGAGAACCAGAACTGGCGGACCCTTCTCTAATTCTTAAACTCAGTATAGGTATTTGGAATATGTTAAAAAATCGCTGAAAAGACTAAGTTGTTGAGGTGGTTTTTTAGTTTCTTTGTAGTTGTTCTACTACAAGGATGTGGGGGATAAAGGGGGGGGCTTTGAGGGAGGTGATTGGCAAGGGTAAAGCCGAGACAATTTGTTGTGAGCCAGAAAAGTGTCTACTAGTTATGTTCAGCCGCATGTCCTCTAAGGAGGAGAGCAACTGAGTAAGGACTCTCGAAACTGGGGGAACGTTTGTGTGCTGCAAAAGTTATTGGCAGATGTCACCGGCCGCAGGGTTGGGCTAGCCGACGATGTTGTATCTCCGTGCTCGATACTTGACTCCGAATTCTTTGTTTACTATCTCTTCACAGTTCGCTTCATCGACTCCACGCTGGTGGGTGACAATAGAAGCTTGCACATCGGGGATATGTTTTTTGGCCTCTTCAATGAATTCTTTGATTTTTTCATATATTCCGTTGCGGAACTTTGGCAGGGGCTGACAGATTTCATCGTAGGCTTCAGAAGAGTCAGCATTGAGGCTCACCGAAACTTCATCTATCAGACCCGATAGTTCTGGCAGGATATTGCGTTTGTTGATTACGTTTCCATGGCCGTTGGTGTTGAGTCTCACACGACCGCCATTGTCTTTGATTTTTTTAGCGACTTCCTTGATGACATCCAGCCTGAGAGTGGGTTCGCCAAATCCGCAGAAAACAACCTCATCGTATTTCTTTACATCGTCAATCGATTCCCAGACTTCTTTAGCGGTGGGTTCCCGGTCCAGTTTAAGATTGTACCCTTGGACAACCGGTTTAGTCAGCCGGGTACAGAACACACAATCTGCCGTGCAACGCTGTGTCAGGTTAAGATAAAGTGAGTTACGAATTTTATATGAGACGGTTCCTGTTTTTGCTTGCGCGCCAATGCCAAACAGTTCGAAAAAGTTCAGTTCCATGGTGCGTTCCACATCTTCAATTTTTAATCCGCGGATTTCTGCAAGTTTTTCGGCAGTAAAATTAACATAAGCCGGTTCGTTGCGTTTGCCGCGATGTGGAACAGGTGTGAGGTAAGGGCAATCGGTTTCTGCGAATAAACGATCTGCGGGTACATTTTTGGCAACTTCGCGCAGGTCGTCTGCTTTTTTAAATGTAATCGAACCGGAAAAGGAAATATAGAACCCCATCTCCAACGCCGCGTCTGCCAGTTCCTGATCCCCTGAAAAACAATGGAAGATTCCCGAATGTGCTGTTGGGTCTTTGGGATAAAACTCTGACAAAATCGAAATGATGTCTTCCTTTGCGTCTCGGCTGTGGATGACAATGGGCTTATTCATGTCGCGCGCAATTTGAACCTGGTTGCGAAAATGCGTGCGTTGTAAATCCTGAGGAGAATAGTTTTTAAAATAATCGAGACCGATTTCTCCAAGAGCCACAACCTTTGGGTGAGACAGCAATTGCCGTAGGTGGGAATAGGTATCATCATCAATGGATTTTACATCATGCGGATGGATACCTGCAGTCGCGTAAATGAAATCGTATTGTTCGGCAAGCTCCATAGACCGATAGCTGCTTTCGATATCGCATCCAATATTCAGCATGTACTGCACGCCGCTTTCGTGGGCGCGTTCTATTACGGCTTCGCGGTCTTCTTCATAATCGGCCACATCGATATGCGCGTGGGTGTCGATAATCATCGTACTTGTATTCCCAATCCGGGTTCCTGATCGAACCCTGCCAGTAGGAGAGAACCATCGTTGTTAGCGGCTAACAACATGCCCTGCGATTCGATTCCCATGAGCTTTGCTGGCTTGAGATTGGCTACGATAATCACGGTACGCCCGATCAGGTCTTCGGCTTCAAAACTTTCTGCGATGCCTGCAAGAATCTGTCGGGTTTCGGTGCCGATATCAACTTTGAGCTGAACCAGTTTTTTAGATTTTTTGACTTTCTCCGCTTCAAGAATTTTCCCGGTGCGCAGATCGACTTTCATAAATTCGTCAATCGTGATTTGCCCTGTGTTATCTTTTGCCGTTGCTTTTGGAGCCTCTAATTCTGCGATAATTTTTGCGGCTTGCTTGTCTTCGATCCGCGGGAAAAGTTGCTTGGCTTTTTGTGTATGCGTGCCCGAGATTAAACCACCCCAGTTGTCGAGCGAGGTCATCCCTTGCTCTTCTATGGTTTTTTCAACTCCCAGTTGCTGCATCAAAGATTCGCAGCTTTTTGGCATAAAGGGGAAGAGTAGAACACCCAGAATGCGTAAAGATTCTGCGGCGTTATACATAACGGTTTTCAGTCTCTCTTTACCTTCATCAGTTTTGGCAAGATTCCAGGGGCCTGTTTTATCTATGTATTGGTTTGTCGTATCTACCAGTTCCCAGATTTTTTGCAGAATTTTATTAAATGCAAGTTCGTCGTAAAGTTTGCGCACTTCATCAATCACTTCTTGTGCTTTTTTTTGCAGTGCTATGTCTTCTTCGCCTGTCGTTGCGGGTTCTGGAATGGTGCCGTTGAAATATTTCTTAATCATATTCACGGTGCGATTGAGTAGATTCCCCAGATTGTTCGCTAAATCGCTATTGAGTCTCCCGATCAAAGCCTTATGAGAAAAATCACCATCAAGTCCAAAGGGAACTTCCCTTAAAAGAAAATAACGGATCACATCAACTCCAAACCGGTCCGCGAGTTGATTAGGTTCGACCACATTGTGCAGGGACTTGGACATCTTCTGTCCGTTTACCGTCCACCATCCATGAGCAAAAATATTTTTAGGGGGTTCCAGTCCAATAGCCTTCAGCATGGTTGACCAATAAACCGCGTGCGTGGTCAGGATATCTTTTCCAACCATGTTGTGGTCTGCAGGCCAGTAGCCACTGGCACGTATATCGGCAAGCGAACCGTGGATGGAAATATAGTTGATCAGTGCATCGAACCAGACGTAGGTGACATATTCTTCGTCGAAGGGAAGGGGGATGCCCCAGGGAAGCCGAGACTTTGGACGCGAGATGCAAAGGTCTTCCAGCGGTTTTTCCAGGAAACCCAAAACTTCATTCCGCCGTGACGCAGGCAGTATGAAATGCGGATCACTTTTTATTTTTTCAATCAGCCAATCCTGATATTTCCCCATGCGAAAAAAATAATTATGTTCTTTTATCTTTTCTACTTTACGTCGACATTCAGGACAATTGCCTTCCTGTAAATCTTTTTCTGTCCAGAACCTTTCGCAGGGGGTGCAATACCAGCCTTCATAGCTGTCGCGATAAATTTCATCCTTATCGTGTAGCGTTTGCAGAATGTCGCATACCAGACGTTTATGACGTTCTTCTGTCGTGCGGATGAAATCGCTATTGGAAATATTAAGCTTTACCCATAACTCTTTAAACCGTTGGTGAAGTTTGTCGACGTGCTGTTGCGGAGTTACATTCAGGTCTTTTGCGGCCTGCTGGACTTTTTGTCCGTGCTCATCGGTTCCCGTCAGGAAGAAAACTTTATATCCCTCGAGTCTTTTGAAGCGGGCGACGACATCAGCGGCGATGGTTGTATATGCGTGCCCGATATGAGGAATGTCGTTCACATAATAAATAGGGGTGGTGACGTAAAAATTTTTCATGTTTCAGTTTTTAGAGTTTTCAGGATTATGGGTTTTGCTGTTTAACTTTCAGTTCTTCTTTAGGGTAGGTCATGATGCTTTCGTCATCGAGACGAACCATAACTTTCTGGGCGAGGATTTCATTTTTTAAAACTTTTCCGGGTCCATCAGGCGTTTGCACCTGACTATTGACTCTTGGTAGACCTTTAACCATTTCTTTATAATTGTCATGTTCGTATTGAAGGCAACACATCAGTCTGCCGCACACACCGGAAATTTTACTTGGGTTCAATGCCAACCCTTGGTTCTTTGCCATTTTTATGGACGGGGGTGAATTCGGGTAGCCATGTAGAGCAGCATAATGTTTCGCCGCATATTCCAAACCCGCCTATGACCTTTGCCTCATCCCTTACTCCTACCTGTTTCATTTCGATACGGTGCCGCAGGTTAGATGCAAGGTAGCGAATGAGTTGGCGAAAGTCTACCCTTCCTTCTGCGGTGAAAAAGAAGATAGTTTTATTCATATGCGGCTGGTGAACAACCCGACTCAAACTCATCGGCAGTTTCAGTTCCAGAATTTTTTCAGAGCATAAAGTTTTGGCTTTTTGTTCGACACTTTGCCTTCGGTTTTCAGCTTGATAATCATTTTCGTTTGCAACGCGAAGAACTTTATAAAAGTTTTCGTTTTTGTTCTTACGGAAATTAATGATTTTGTTTGATGCTACAAGGCCCATCTTGAGTCCTTGGTCTGAATTGACCATAACCGTCATTCCCACGCGCAGCTTTAAATCTTTTGGATCGTAGAGTTGCGATTTGGCTTGGTTGCTGATGCGAATGCCAATTAAAAACTTCGGTGGTGTTGAAGTGGTTTCGGTATTTTTAGTTTTTTCGGCTGTCGAGTTCATAATGTTTAAGCGGCCTCGCAAAAATCTATAAGCATATTTTCAAAAAATAGTTGAGCGTTGGCATTTCCAGATAAAGCTAATTGGGTTGTGTGTATCGTATTAAAAATTTCCAGCCAGGATTTCAAACTTCTTCGTGAGGCCAAGGGTTTCAACCTTTTTGCAATGTCGTAATTATAAACCTCTGATTCAGAGCATCCCGATCGAAAAAATGCAAGGTCTCGCACTAATTCCATCATCTCATTAAAAATCATTTCCCATTGATCGGACTGCCGAGCCCATGACTTCGCATGTGAGAATACTATATCCATGCGATCAAAAGATACCGTTTCCAGAAGATTCACAATTTCCTGGCGAATGTTAGCGATGTCTGCCATATCCTCTGTCATGGCTTTTTTTACACTGCCTCGCGATCGAAGAGTGCGAAAGTTCAGGTCGTTCTCCTCCATTACTTCTTCGGTCATTGTTTCTTTTAAAATCTTTTTTATGTTTTCTGGAGTGAGCGGTTGAAATTGAATTGCCTGGCACCTCGATATCAGGGTGGGCAATAATTTAAATGGATGAGAAGAAACCAGAATCAATACCGTTGCTGATGGGGGCTCTTCCAATGTTTTTAAAAAGGAGTTGGCTGCTTGCGGATTCATAAGGTCCGCATCGTCGATTACCGCGACTTTTACTTTTCCTTCGTATGGATGAAAAGCAATTTTTCTTTGCAATTCGCGAATGGCTTCAATCTTGATTGTAGCTTCTCGCGCAGTCGGGGTGCTTTTAACGGGTTCTATAAAAAAGAAATCGGGATGTGTTCTGTTTTCAATCTTTCGGCACGACAAACACTTGTCACAGGCTTCACCTTCTACAGATTCCGAGCAGTTCAATGTTTTTGCCAATTCAATAGCGGTATATTTTTTGCCAATGCTTTCCTGTCCATAAAACAGGTAGGCGTGTGCCACACTGTTGTTTTGGAGTGCATTTTTTAGGGTTTGTTTGGGTTGTTTCTGACCCAAAATCCGATCGAATGACATGATTTTAATAGTACCTCCCTGAATTTCTATGAAAATCAAGGATACTTAGAAGATTGAAAATTCTTAAGTCTAGCCAGGAAAGGTGAAGGGATAGACCCTTTTAAAGGGAATAAACTTACCGCATTTGTTACTATTTTAGTACAGAGGTACTTATAAAACAAGCACGAGGCCCTTTATTTTAGTAACGAGGTAGTAGAAGAGGCTAGCCCCCCATTTTATTTTTTGCTAATCGCGCCACAATGATTGAAAATTGTTTTGGAATAAGGTTATAATTAGCGCCAGTTTTCAGGATAGACTAGAAGTCCAACTCTCAGGGAATACTTCATGGCAACAGCAGAAAAAGCCAAAAGAAACGTACAGCGAAAAAGAAAACCCAAGATACTTGCTGTTATCAATGATGCCTGCACGGGGTGTGCGAGTTCGCCTATTTGTATTACCGAATGTCCCGTCGACAACTGCATGTTCGAAGTGGAAAATCCAGATGCTCCAGCATTCAACCGTGTCTTTGTTGATCCCTTGTTATGCATAGGTTGTAAAAAATGTATTACTAAGGGGCCTATGGACACTTTATTGGAAGGTTGCCCCTGGGATGCAATTGATATGATACCACTTGATAAGTATGAAGCTGATTTTGGAACCCTTCCTTATTAAATCGATAACAATTCGAAATTAAAAGTCAATATTCTGAAATCAGGTTCTTTAATGAATCAGGTAATTGGTTGTCTGGTTTTACGATATTGCAATTGAGGTCTTTATTTGCCAGTGTTTTCAATGGTTTATGGACAGGGAAAAACAACGAAAAATTTTTTGGACAACATTGGAACGTTGAGGTATGATAGCTCCGATTTTCTGGGTAATCCCCCCAAGTAAAAAATAAATGAGTGAAAATAGTGGCTTCCGTCAAGGTATGCAGGTTGCGTTCAGGTTGGGAACTGAACTGACGGTAGCAACTATCATCGGTGGCTTACTAGGGTATGCGCTGGATAGTTTTTTCGGCACGAAGCCTTGGGGCTTGGTGGTAGGGGTTGTGCTTGGTTCCGCAGCGGGTTGTCTTGCTGTTTACCAGGTTGCGATGACTCTGACCGTCGAAGAAGACGACACAAATAACGATTTGGAATAATAAGTAAACTATGGAAAGTCCTTTACACCATTTTGAAGTTCACACGCTCATTCCAATCCACATTGGGGGGTTAGACCTTTCTATAAATAATGCAGTAGTTGCTATGTGGGTGGGGTTGGCTGTTATTGGTGGTATGTTCATATTGCCTGCCAGAAAAGGATTGTCCCTTGTTCCCGGCAAATTGCAGAGTGTGCTGGAAATTGCGATGGAGTTTATTCGCAATCTGGTTTACGAATTCATTGGCGAGGAAGAGGGGAGAAAATATGTTCCCTTTATTGCCAGTCTGTTTTTGTTTATTCTTGCCTGCAACTTGATTGGTTTGTTGCCAGGATCTTATACGATCACGAGTCAGTTGGTAGTGACCGGAGTTTTTGCCACCGGGATTTTTATAATGACTATGATCATTGGGTTTTCTAAGCATGGTTTGCATTTTTTTGGGATCCTTGTGCCGCCGGGAATTCCCAAGATATTGATTCCTGTGCTGATCCCGATTGAAATCATTAGTATGATTGCCCGACCGATTTCGTTGGCGGTTCGCCTGTTTGCCAATATGACGGCAGGGCATACTGTTTTGGCCGTTTTATTTGGTTTGGCTATGACAGGGCCTTTATGGTTGGGTTGGTTGCCATTTGGTTTTACGGTGGTTATTAATGGATTAGAAATTGCTATCGCTTTTATTCAAGCATATATATTCACAACGCTGACCTGTGTCTACATTGGCGATGTGATCAAGTTACATTAATTATTAGTTAACAATAGGAGGAAAGAATGGGTTCAGAAGCTGCTGCATTAATTGGAATGGGTTTGTGCGCCGCTGGTTTTTTTGGTGCTGCATTGGGTATCGCATATATTTTTGCGAAAACCATCGAAACCGTTGGCCGTCAGCCTAATTGTGAAGCGAAAGTTGCTAAATATTGCTGGATTGGTTTTGCGTTGGTAGAAGCTATTGCTCTCTACGCTCTGGTTATTGCTTTCATCATAATGCCATAGTGGCGAACCATCGCAGGTAATAGGTCACACGGCTCAGAGTGCAATGAGGCCGTTAAGCCTTTACTATAGGTTCGCTAGCATTCCCTCTCACGGGAGTGGGTGAAATTTTTATAAGGATCAATTATGCCTCAATTTGAACAAGTTTCTGTTTTTGGTTCGCTGATTTTCTGGTCAGTGATTTCTTTTGCGATTTTGTTTTTTATGCTGAAGAAGTATGCTTTTCCGCCGATTCTCGCTGCTCTTGACGACCGTGAGAAAAAGATTCGCGGTGATATTGAAGCATCGGAAAAGCTGAAGCAGGATGTAGGGAAAATAAAAATAGATCTGGAAGAAAAATTAGCAGCCGCGCACGGTAAAGCTGAAACGATTGTCCAACTGGCGCAGGACGAAGCTAAAAAACTTCAAGAGAAAATGGTTCAAGAAACTGAAGCTAAGGTCAAACAGGTGCAGCGCGAAGCGGAGCAGGAAATTCAAAGCTCTCGAAACAAGCTTTTGCAGGAGATTCGAAGTTACGCCGCAGCGTTGACCATTGCTTCTACGGAGAAATTTCTCAAAAAGGCATTGGATGATTCAGATAAAAAACGGCTGGTGGATGAATCTATTGAGCAGGTGATTCAGGAACTGGAAAAAAATCATCAGAATTAACGTCTCTTAATAAGAATAAATTGCGATGTTGGAAAATCAAGTAGGGAAAAGGTACGCTGAAGCGCTTTCTGGGAATGTTAAAGATAATTCTCAATTGGGAAACGCATTGCAAAGTCTGGAAGCTTTTGGCGAAGCCATGAAAACGGAAAAACAATTGTTGCGTTTTTTTGAGCATCCTTCTATTTCCACAGAAAAGAAAAAGAATGTCGTTGAGGAGCTTTGCAGTCGTTTGCAGATTGGGGATACAGTTGGCAGCCTGCTGGTTATGCTCAACGAGCGCGGGAGAATTATTTTTCTCGATAAAATTATTGAATATTTCGCAAGTGTCGTAGACCGTAGGCTGGGTCAAGCAAGAGTTCATGTGACCTCGGCGTATTCTTTATCGGATGCGAATACGGATCGCCTGAAAACAGCGTTGAATAAGATTTTAGGAAAAACTATTTTGATCGATACCGAAGTGGATGAGTCGCTGATTGGCGGAGTAATGCTGCGTATTGGGGACCAGGTAGCGGATGATACTATTCGTAACCGCTTGGATATCTTGAAACGAACAATAGAGAAAGAGGAGGTGGTCTAAGTGACTTTACGAGCCGATGAAATCAGCTCCCTGATTCAAAAGCAAATCGAAGGATTTGAAGAAGGGATTGAGCTCAAGGAAACCGGTCGGGTGATTTCTGTAGGAGATGGAATCGCGCGTATTTACGGCCTTGGAAATGCTATGGCCGGCGAACTTTTGGAATTCCCTGGCGGATTATCTGGAATGGTTCTGAACCTCGAAGAAGATAATGTGGGTGCGGTGCTCCTCGGACGCGATGACAATATTAAAGAAGGTGATGAGGTCAAGTGCACAGGGCGAATTATGGAAGTGCCTATCGGACCTGAGATGGTAGGTCGAGTTGTAGATGGGCTGGGTGCGCCGATTGATGGTAAAGGTCCCATTAAAACAGAAAAGTTTGGCCCGATTGAAAGAGTTGCTCCAGGCGTAATTGACCGAAAATCGGTTCACGAGCCCATGCAAACGGGTATCAAGGCAATTGATGGAATGATTCCGGTTGGTCGTGGTCAGCGCGAACTCATTATTGGTGACAGACAAACAGGTAAGACGGCGGTTGCGATTGATGC
>JAESTE010000040.1 GCA_016763735.1 Nitrospinaceae bacterium
ATTTTTTGGGCTTTTCTGTGAGGTGCTCTATTTGTGGCTTAAAAGTTTACGATCCTTAATTGGGATTGGGTGCTTCATTTTTTGCGAGGGTCTCATTTGCGGTCTATAATCGGACATGCTGCAAACAGGAACTAAAAAAATGGGCCGGATTTTTTTCTATCTATTATTATTTCTTTCCAGCTTTCTTATATTTGATTCCCAAACGGTAGTAATCGTCGTTCTCTTTGCTGTTTTCGCTTTAGAATATTTTTTTTCAAGATCAGAAAATAGAAATAATCTTTAATTATTTTGGAAAAGGACAGGCTTTAATGAAATTCTCTGGACAAGTTCGAAAAATGAAGGTGGAACCTGAAGCTCCCATTCAATATTTCCTTGATTTGGATAAAGAATCACATTCTTTAAATTCTTATATAGGTAACAAATTAAAAATAAAGTGGGAGGGAATCATTACTTGTATTGAGTGCGGAAGAAAAACTAAAAAGTCCTATGATCAGGGCCACTGTTTTGTCTGCTCACGCGATTTACCTGGGAATGAAATGTGCTCGGTTCGTCCAGAACTCTGTGAACATGAAAATGGAAATGAGGCGGCAAAAGAATTTTGGCGGACGTATTGCAATATTGATCATTTTGTTTATCTGTCTTTGACCAGTGGAGTCAAGGTGGGAATCACCCGACATTATAATATTCCTGATCGCTGGATAGACCAGGGAGCGGTGAAGGGATTAATTATTGCCAAGGTGCCAGAGCGAATTCTTTCTGGAAAAATAGAAGTTGCAGTCTCTAAAAATTTCGCGGACAAAACGAATTGGCGAAAAATGCTAAAAAGTGAATATGAAGATTTAGATTTGCTTGAATATCGTGAGAAAGCTCACGAGTTATTTCCTGAAGACTTAAAATGTTATGCACTGGAAAACGAAGCTATCCAAGAACTGATTTACCCAGTGGAATCGGTGCCGGAAAAAATAACCAGCCACAACCTCGACAAGAATCCGGAATTTGAAGACAGGTTGACAGGAATAAAAGGCCAATACCTTATTTTCGAAACCCGAGTCATCAATATAAGAAAATACTCAGGCTATCACCTTCAATTCGATCTCTTAGGCGTGGACGGACAGGAAAAAAACTAGTCCTGTTTGCTGATATATAGTTTGCTAGATACCTTTCCAGCTAACGGCCCCCCTCGCCAGAGGGTTAGGCGGCTTGAGTTACAATTTTCCCGATGAAGACAGGTTCTGTGCTTGCACTGTCTTTTTCGTGGGCGGGGTTAGGAATCAACTGCGCGACTTTAATATCTTTAGCCAGACCGAGTTTTTCAAGGAAGCAGAGAGCCCACCATGTCATATCGATTTCCCAAGGGCGTAATCCGTGACGCGCTGATTTTGGGAATGCATGATGGTTGTTGTGCCAGCCTTCGCCCCAAGCTAAAAGCCCTACCCACCAGCAGTTGGTAGCAAGGTCGTCTTTGAGCGGAAAGGTGACATAACCAAAAGTATGCGCCGCGCTGTTAACAAGCCAAGTGGAATGATAAACGACAACCAGACGAACAAAAATTCCCCATATAACCCAAGGAAAACCGCCAATGGCGAGAAGAATGAATCCGAACGCAACCTGGATATGGATGAAATACTTGTCCAAAAATTGATAATATTTATCGTTGCTGAAATCTTTTGTGTAATCATTTAGGCTTTTTTTGTCATCGAATTTGGAATGAGTGAATAGCATCCAGGTAATATGTGACCACCAGAAACCCTTTTCAGCACTATGCGGATCGTCTACCGTGTCTGAGCCAGCATGATGCATACGATGCTGACCGACCCATTTGATTGGGCCATTCTGACAAGCGAGTGTGCCAAAGAATACTATTGTATAAGCAACCCATTTTGGAGCCGTAAAACCGCGATGCGTTAGAAAACGATGATAACCTAAACAGATTCCTAATGATGCTGTGACCCAGTAAAGAATAAGCATTACCGCAACAGCACTCCACGAAAATGCGAAAGGGAAAAATGCAAACAAAGCCATACCGTGAACCAACGTAAAGTGACCGACTGCAATGGGGTTGAACTTCATTGAATAATTAGGAGCTGTTTGAGTTGTCATTTATAGAACCTCTATATTTACAATAAATTTTACTCCCCTATGTTATCCTTATTTCAAGAAATCCCTTGTAAAACTTTTGTAATATTGTCTGGGGGCAGGAGGCTGGGTGCGGATGGCGACCTGCGCTTCTCCTTTCTTCAAAGGCCTTGGTGAAGTTGGGTATTATGGGAACTTATTTGTATAAATATTGGGAGTGGTCGGGTGAATAAGTTGCGCGCATTGTTTCATCCCATCATGGTTTTTATTGGGGTGCAAGTTGCTTGGATCGTTCTCATGGCGATCTGGATAAACTGGTATCTGGAAAACAATCTTTCCATAAAAGAATTGGCTCAAAAAATTCGCCCTGATTTGTTCACGGCTGAAGTGGAATGGTTGATTCTGTTTGAAGGTTGTTTTCTAATGCTCCTCATTCTTGCCGGAGTGTATGTGATTTTTGTTTACTGGAATAAGCAAAATCGCTTGAATCAGATGCAAAGTAATTTTGTGGCCAGCGTTTCGCATGAATTAAAATCTCCCCTTGCATCTATCCAGCTTTATTTGGAAACTTTAAAGTATCAGGATGTTTCTAAAGAAGAGAGCAAAGATTTTATCGAGATCATGTTGTCCGACACATCCCGTCTTTCGGGGTTAATAGAAAATATTCTTCAGTCCAGCAAAGCCGATCCGAAAAGCATGCAACTGCAATTGCAAAAGGTGGATATTGGCAAATTTTTGTCAGAGGTCGTGCAAGATCATAAGCGTCAGTTTGAAGAAAAAAAAATGCAAGGTAGATTTACAGTTGGAAGCCTCGCCGCTTTTAATGCTGGATAGGAAGGCGTTGCAAATGGTATTTAATAATCTCATCGGTAATGCGTTACGCTACTCCCCCGTTGGTTCAGCCCTTAAGATACATCTTCATAGAACCGGTAGGTTTTGGGATGTTGATTTTGCCGACAAGGGAATCGGGTTCGATAAAAAGGATATGAAAAAAGTCTTTAAGAAGTTTTATAGAGTGCAAAACGAAGATACACAAAATATCGAAGGTGCGGGGTTGGGGTTATTCATCGCTCGTGAAATTGTGAAGAACCACAAGGGCAAGCTTAGAGTTGCAAGTCTGGGTCGAGGTAAAGGCTCTGTGTTTACTGTCTCTCTTCCTATAAGCCGTGGGCTGACTGTGTGACAGGTTTTTGTTGAAAATAAATTATTATGAGTGATGCAAAAAAAATTCTAGTCGTAGAAGACGAGGCGCATCTTGCGAAAGGGCTGCAGTTTAATCTGGAACGCGAAGGTTATATCGTATCCTTGGTCGATAACGGCGAATCCGCTATTGAATTGTTGAGTGAAGAAGCCTTCGATTTAATGATCCTCGATATTATGTTGCCCAAACTCAATGGCATCGAAGTGGCTCGGCGAGTGCGTAATACCGATTTGCGATTTCCCATTTTAATGTTGTCTGCGAAATCATCGGATGAAGACAGGGAGCTTGGCTTGGAAGCTGGAGCCGATGATTATTTAACCAAACCGTTTCATTTGCCAGAACTGCTGCTCAGGGTAAAGGGCATCTTGCGTCGATGGGAGTGGTACAAAGAGCCGGTTCACGATCAGGAAATATTTCACTTTGGAGATATGTGGATCAACTTTGTCAACGGCAGAGCGAAAGGTTGTACTGGGGAGTTTTATCTGACCGCAAAAGAAGCCTTGATGATGCGTCTTCTAGTTTCGCAAAAAGGTAATATCGTAAGCCGTGAAGAGCTTCTGGAAAAAGTGTGGGGCTACGATCCACAAACAGAAACTCGCACCATCGACAATTTTATCGTTCGACTCAGAAAATATTTTGAAAAAAAACCGCAATCGCCTCGCTACATAATCACCCACCGTGAAAAAGGCTACGAGTTTACTCCCTAACGGGAGAGATAACTCTGCATTACCTTTAGAAGCAGTCAAAGTTTGTTGAGCGCATTACCGAGCCCGCTACCCTGTTTCTCGTCATTTCGGTTATGTAATTCGTTGATATGAATTGTTACGCCCTTTTAATCCCCTCCCTTCATAGGGAGGGGTTGGGGAGGGTTGGATTTTTAACTCCATTTTCTTTGTGATTCATTTTTAAAAATACAGGTTAGTAAATAGTCAGCCGCTATATGGAAAAATTACCCTGAAACGCCTGTTCGATGTGCGCCAGATTTTGTTGCAGGTTTTCCACCGAGACATCTTCTATGTATGGGCAGGTGCCGAGGATAGGGGTATCGGAAAGTTCCTTAATCAGTTTCCCTTGCTGTTTTTCAACTTCGTCGAGGTCTCCACCCTCCTGCCTGTTCAAAATAATTCCCTTTATTTTTAATCCGTGTTGGCGAGTCGCGTTGATAGTGAGCAGAGTATGGTTCAAAGTCCCCACTTGAATGCGGCTGACGATGATGAGGGGCAGTCCTATTTCGAGGGCAAGGTCAGCCACGTTGTAGCGGGCGGTTATCGGAACTAGAAGTCCCCCTATGCCCTCCACCAGCATCATGTTGTGTCGCGATTGTAAAATTTTAAATTCCTCCAAAATGGTGGCAGGTTGTATCGGCGTACCCGCGATCTGGGAGGCTTGATAAGGCGATGCCGGTGTTTTTAGTCGATAAGGGCAGACCTCTTCTTCGGCATCGGTGCTGCCTGAGACTTCCATCAGGAATTTTGCATCAGAGTTGGCGGCGGAACTGCATTTCGGGTCGACTCCTGTTTCGATGGGTTTCATAACACCGACACCTTGGCTTTTTTTAAATAAGGTTGCCAGGCACGCGGTCACTACTGTTTTACCCACACCCGTATCAGTGCCTGTTATGAAGAATCCGTTCATATTTTTTTGTCTGAGGTTTTTATGTGAAATATAAATCTGATATAATTATTAACTGCTTCCGCTAAGGAGGCAAGTTATTAATCCATCAGGTCGAGAAGGTTATGGGATCGAAGAAAATAGAAGTGGTTTGCCCCTGCTGCGAAACCAAGTTGCAGGTTGATAAAAAGACCGGTGAAGTAATCTGGGAAGAAAAGAAAGAAAAACCAATGCCTTCACTGTCGGATATGGTGAATGACCTAGGAAGCCAGCAAAAGGAAAGAGAAAGTCTTTTCAAAAAAAACACTCAAACTCAGAAAGAACGCAGCCGACTTCTCGATGAGAAGTTAAAAGAATCACTAAATCATGTCGATCGCTCCTCCACCGACAAACCCCTCCGCGATTTCGATTTCGACTAACCGGGCCACGCCCGGTGGGAATAGGACGATACCCATCAAGTAGGCAGATAGTGTTATCCCTTAAATGCCCTACCGCATTTCTCATCTCTACTGTTTATACGCATCGTTAACTCCTAAATTATTACAAATACATAATAATTCTTATCAACGAATTACATAACCTTTACAGCGATGACGTGTGAAAATGACTTGTTGAGTCGAGATTGAGTTTGCTGCTTATAAGAGCTATTGCGAGTTAGATCCCTCGTAGAGGGCTAGTGGGAGAGGCTGTCGAGGACGCGGGATTTTAGTGTTTCTACTACGTTGCAATGTTCCCGTTCTGCTTTTTCGAGCAGGGCGAGGTGAGTTTTAATCTCAAAGTTGGTGCAGGCATCGGTAAGCATTCGATAAAACTCTGCCGCGACTTTTTCTGCTTCGATAGCGAAATTGAAGGCTTTCTCGAGTCCTTCGAAACGCGGCAATTGTGTGAGCATTTCTTCTAGAGGCGGAAAGATGTCGGTTTGAAATTTTTCTTTGACCAGTTGTTTTAAATTTTCGTCATTTTCCCAGCCAAGATCGTCTTCAGTCTCTAATATTTTTTTAAAATGAATCTCGTGTGCAGCCTCCTCTTTAACCATGAGGTTTAGAAACTCCCGAACTTTAGCATCGCTCACGTGTTCGATGAGTTCAGCATAGAAATGTTTTCCTTCACGTTCTATCTTTACGGCCAATTCAAGAATTTCTGAGTTTGTGGCTATCACGATTTCAATTCCGGTATGTGGGTTTCTATCTATAGGGATTATAGGATAGAAATATCAATTTTGAAAGTAATTGTCAAAATGAAAATGGAAGGTGGGAGGTGAAGAGGAGGATCAATTATTATCGTTTAGAAAGCGTTTTTTTAAGGATAAGACTTTTTCAAGGTGCTCGGCTTCAAGTTTTTCCAATATAGTCAATAATGTCTTGATTTCAATATCGTTGCAGGATGCCTGTAAAAGCTGGAAGAATTCCCCTGCGATACGTTCGGATTCAACGGCGATATCTAAAGCTTTACGGATTCCGCCCAAGCTTGGCAGTTCCTTCAGGGCTTCTTTTGGGGAAGGGAAGATGTCGGTTTGAAATTCACGATCAATAAAGTTACGCAGGGAGGAGTTGTTTTCCCAACCCAGATTTTTTCCTTTTTTTGAATCGAGCAGGTTCTTGAATTGTTTTTCATGTTGCGCTTCTTCACGAGCCATCAACTTGAAAAAGTCATTTAAAACTGGATCTTGCACTATTTTTGCAAGTTCCGTGTAAAAACGTTTTCCATCTCGTTCCAGCTTTAATGAAATTTCCAGTAGCTCTTCGTGGTTGAGATCCATAGCAACTTTCTGCCTTCCTGATCTGCGAAAAATACCCAGAGGTCTTTTATCTATGAACATTTACCTTTAAAAGATATGAGAAATCCGATAATATTCCCGAATAACGTTAATTTTTTTATTTTAGATCATTTAAGTACATGGAATTTCTAAGCCTATTCACCAGTAGCTTGAAAGATGGGGGGGAACGGGATTGTTTCGATAAATACCTCTCCCCGCATGTGCCGATGATCTATAAATCCGCGATTCGCATGTGTGGTAATCCCAACGATGCGCAGGATCTGGTTCAAGAGACGCTTTATAGCGCGCTCAAAAATTTCCATCAGATTCAGGATCCTGAAAAAAGTAAATACTGGATGTTTTCCATCCTGCGTAATCTTTTCCTGAAAGACATTGAGAAGACTAAAAAGCGCGCGGAGGTTGAATTTGACGCGGTTTGTGAAAAACTTTCAGATAACGAGCATCCTGAAAAAGATTTTCTGCGCGCCGAGGTTAAAAATAATATTCAGGGAATTCTCGATAAGCTGGACGAGAGACTTAAAATCACGCTGATGATGTTTTATTTTGAAGGTCAATCCTATAAAGAAATCTCAGCCTCCCTGAATATCCCCATCGGCACTGTTATGTCGCGCATTGCCCGAGCCAAGGTGTATCTCAAGCGCGAGCTTTTGCGTTCTGAATCCTTAAAGCTTGAAATAGAAAAATATGCGCAATAGGTTCTGGTTTTGATCCCTTAGTTTGTTGTTTTTTGTAGAGTATTTTCCCTTTAAATTTTTTCCTTTCCTGCTGTTTCCCACATCCTCACTTTCTTCTTAAAAAGTGCCGTTAGGGCTTTGTCTTACAAGCCTAAACTATTTCCATAAAATCCTCATTTCCCGGGAATAATTCCTGAAAAACCGTATCTATTAAAAGACTTCTCGTGGAGGGAGGGGTGTGCTCTGTAGCATTGGGGCGGTTTTTATGGAAAACCCTGTAATTTCAGTTGGTAGTGGCCTCCATTCAAAATTTTCAGTATCCGGTGATTTTTTATCCCCGTTTTTTTATTAAATATTTTGTTATTAACCTAAAGGAGGAGGCGCTTATGAGTAGCAATATCATGAGTCGGAGTGCGAGTGTGAGGTTGTTTTTAGCCCTCATGCTTTCAATTGTGCTCACTGCCCCTGCGGGAGCTATCAGTGTCGAACATGGACACGATGGTTCTCATGGAGGTGACAATCCTGCTGTAGATCGTCCTGTGTGGTTGGACAAACTGGAAAACCAGTTGAACCACGAGGATGTGATGAGCGGATTGGAAGGCAGTCAGGAAAAGTTGGATAATACTTTTATGAGGCTAATGGGACAGCTTCAGAACAAGCTCAAGGAACATTCAAGCCCCGCTTCTTCAGGCGGTATGTTTCATGACTCCTGGTCAGCCCATCAGCTAGGGCAGAGTTATTTGTTGGGGCCTACCGAGGCTGCCGCCAAAGTATATAGAGGCGCGCATTGCCCGAGCAACATTCCCACAAAAACTTATGAAGTTTCTGCAATCAATGTTGAGGTCACCCTGAACCAATGGGGCGACTACTATCCGGGATATATGTATGTTCTGGATAAAGACATTGATAAAGTCCGCATCGAAGAAAAAGCCAATGCTAAGGCGCGTGATGACGAACTGGATCATGGAATGGTTTCTACTGGTTTGCAGGGTGACGCAATTCAGCCGATGACTCTTCGTGCTAATCAGGGAGATTGTGTTCGTATCAAGTTCACCAACCGATTAGAAGATGAAGATGCGGGACTCCAGATCAGTGGTTCCGCGATGATCATCAGTGCTTCCGGCAAGCCCAACACAGCGGCTACCCCCGGATCAAACATCGGTGCTGGCGAAACGACGGTATACGAGTGGCACATTCCTGTGGACGAGCAGGAAGGTAGTCATATGATTCAGAGCCATGCGGGTCGCGATCCTTCCGCACTTGGTTTGATCGGTGCTTTCATTGTAGAGCCAAGAGGTTCTCGTTATCTCGATCCGTGGACCGGCGAGCCGATGGAAAACGGCTGGATGGCTATGATCGTTAATGACGAAGAAAGAGACTTTCGTGAATTTGCGTTGTTCTACCATGAAGTTGGTGACGAATCTTTTCGTCCTCTCAACCGTCATGGTGAAATGATTCCGCAACGTGATCCGCTGACAGATGCTTATCGTCCTTCAGCGCGCGCGATGAACTTTCGTTCTGAACCGTTTGGTATCAACAATCTGGCAGAGCAAGAAAAACTGTTTCATTATGAAGACGAATCTTTGTCTTACAGCTCCTATACTTTTGCCGATGCACCAACCACGATTCCCCGTTCTTATCTGGGCGATCCGGCAAAATTCCGTTTGATCCATGGTGGTGGTGAAGTGTTCCATTCTCATCATCCACATGGGGGTTCCATTCGTTGGACCCGTTCTCCGAAACGGGAAGTTCAACTTGCGAACTTGACCTCGGCTGCTTACGATGGCCCCGTCAAGTACCCCGTTGTTCGTACAACCACCGACCGTGTTGACGTTGAAGTTATTGGTCCTTCCGAAGCTCTCGATCTTGAGACCGAGTGTGGATCTGGACTTTGTCAGCGTTTAGCAGGTGACTTTCTTTTCCATTGTCATGTAGCGCATCACTATGTTGCAGGCATGTGGGGTTATTGGCGCGTGTACAACACGCTTCAAACCGGTAACTATCCACTGGAAAGCACCGATATAATGCGTCCTTTGAAAGAGCTTCCAGATCGTGCAGGAAGAATTCCTAAGGGACAGACTTCAGACAAACTAGTTGGAAAAACCATGGACTGGTTTGGTAAGAAGTTTAAAGTCACTGATAAAGGTAAGAGTGACTGGAGCAAAGAAACGCCAGTTGTAAACATCAAAGACTGGGTTAAGTATATGCTTCCTCCAAAGGGACAGCCCGGTCATACCGATGATGAAAGAGGTCAGATTCTTGCCTACGATGGTTCTGTCTGGGATTACTCCTGGAAAGGTAACCAAGCTCTTTCTGAGCGTGAGTCTACAACCAAAGTGGCAAAATTTATTTCACCGCGTCCAGGAAAACGCCATCCGTTGCAGTTTGACCAGCACGGTAAGTTGGCATGGCCGCATATGACACCGCATTTTGGTAAGCGTGTTCCTTTTGCGCGTAACCATGGTGGTGCTCCCTGGCTGGAACCATTCCACATGCTGACAGATACCGATGTTATTACCAAGACGGAATCCGGTAGTTCTCGAAGTGGTCCAGATATGGAGAATACAGGTGGTGCTAAACCAGGTGAGCAGGGGCGTTGGAGCCTTTGTCCTCCAGGTGCAGGGCGTAAGCAGTACAATCTACATTTCATCAACACACCGATCGAGCTTTCTGCGGCGGTGGGTAATACGCCACCGATCATCGATAAATATGGTTTGATTTATGTTATCGATGAAGATATGGCGGAAGTAAAAGCGGATCCGAAGAAAGCTATTCCTCTCGTAATTCGTGCAAACGTTTACGATTGTGTTGACCTTCTTTTGACCAGTGAATGGAATGATGATGATTTCACCAACTTCCAGATGTCGAAGTTGAATATTCATCCGCATTTCTTTCAGTTCGACAATCAGGCCTCAGACGGCGTTATCTCTGGTTTCTCTTATGACCAGTCCATGAGGTCTTACAAGCAGTTCACTAAGAAGATGAAAGATGGACACCATGTGGGTATGCGGGTTCCGATGAACGCCAAAGTATTGAAGGCGACGAAACCCGGTGACACCAAGGTGGAAATTCAAATGGCAGGTCACGCGACGCCTTACCATGTTGGTGCCGATATCATTGTCGGTATCGAAGTTCCTAATGGTAAAGATGCGCGTTGGATTACAAATATCACGCCTGATCCGAACAAGGGTTTTGCCAAAGATGGTAAGTACACCATCACGTTTTCTGAAGGCATGACTCATGGTCATAAAGCAGGACAGATTGTCAGCACCGAGTACGTTCGCTACCGCTGGTGGGTGGATGTTGATCTGGGACTGGTATTCTGGCATGACCATGCGTTTGGTGCGACCACCTGGCCGCATGGCGGAATCGGATCTACCATCGTTGAGCCTTGGGGCTCCACGTATCACGATCCGAAAACCGGTGAAGAGATCCGCAGTGGTCCCGTTGCCGATATTCATGGAACTGAGCCTTTCGCTTACGGGCGTAACGGTAGTTTTCGTGAAATCGTAGTTCAACTGCACGATACGGTTCCACATACCGCGCAGTTGGTTACAGCAGGAAATCCTCCAGGACTGTCACGTGAAAATGCGATCGCAGCAGGTCAGTCGATCTCATTCCAGATGCCGAAGACGATGCAGGAAGTAGCTTTCCCGTATCTCAATGGCGGAACTCACACGACAGGCGGTGGATTTAACTTCCGCGCCGCTTCTTTGTCAGCTCGCTTGCGATCTAACAAAGATGCATCGCAACTGTTCAGCAGTAGAGTGCATCGTGATCCAGATACGCCTATGATTCGCGCGTATGTTGGGGATAACGTTGTGTTCCGCATGTTGCACGGTATGATGAACGAAACCCATGTTTTCTCCCTTTCAGGGCATGGGTTTCGACCTGAGCGTTATGATCCGGATTCTCGTGTCACCAACGCTCTGCATATTGGTATCGCCGAACGATTTGACTTGGCAACCACCGCGGGTGGTTATCAGTCTATGGCAGGCGATTATCTAATGTTTGATGGTCGAACCTCACATCTGTCTGAAGGCAGCTGGGGTATCTTCCGTGTGCATGATAAGAAGCAAAAAGATCTGAAAGTGCTTCCAGGCAACGAAAACTTTGCCAGCAAGGCAAAGAAAGAACTTTGCCCAAGTGGAGCACCGGTTAAAAGCTTCAGTGTTGTAGCGATTGATAAAGTGTTGAACTTCAACGCCAACACGGAAGGTGAAATCGAGGTCGACTTTGAGCGTAAATTACTGGTTGGAAACCCAACGGGTAAAATCTTTGCTCTCGAAGGTGAAGCCAAGCAAGCCGCAACAGATGGGCATATGCCACATCCGTTGACCTTGCACGCCAACATCGGCGATTGTATCAAAATCAAATTGACCAATCGCTTGAAAGAAGGCAATGCTTCAATGCATATTAACAACATCGCGTTCAACCCTCTGACTTCTCAGGGAATCAACGTTGGGAATAACCCAGGCGACCAAACGGTTGCTCCGGGTAAATCGAAGAACTACGAGTACTAC
>JAESTE010000041.1 GCA_016763735.1 Nitrospinaceae bacterium
AAAAGATTTTATCGCTGATCTGGTCAACCTTTGCGATGACGTCGAAAAAGAAACATTAAATGAAAAAATTCGCGATTCCATTAAACCTGTTTTTGAATCATGGGCGGGAAGGAAGTATCTCGAAGAAATTTCAACAGAGGAAATGGATCAACTCATTCATAAATCCCGCAACCTGGCTCTCGACCAACTGGTCGATAATTCCTAAAAAATATGCAGCTTAGAGAAATACACATTGACGGGTTTGGCATCTTCTGCAACACACGTGTTACGGGATTAAAACCCGGCCTCAACATCATTTATGGAAAGAACGAATTCGGGAAAACCACGTTGTTGGAATTCATACGCAGAATCCTTTTCGGGTTTCCAACTAAAAAAGACAAAACAAACCTATACAATCCTGTGAATGGTGGATCAATGGGTGGCAGCCTGAAAGTCGAATTGCAAAACGGCGAAGGATTCGTTATCTCGCGTACTCCCGGAACCCATGGCGGCGAAGTAAGAATATCTACTCCCAAAGAGGTACTACAAGGTCAGGATGTGCTGACCCATGTTCTAGGAAACGCATCCAAGGATATTTACCGCAATATTTATGCTTTCACACTCGATGAACTTCACGACTTCAACAGCCTGACCAGTGACGAAGTGAAAAACCGTATTTACGGAGCAGGATTGGGCCTTGGCAGTTTGTCGCTCAAGAACATAGAAAAAGAGTTAGAAAGTTTATGACACAACTTTTTCGCCCGCGTGGTTCTTGTCGCCTCAATGACTTGCTTGAGAAAATTAAAGCCAATGAGCAAATAATACTTTCTATCCAAAAAAATCTGACTCTCTACGACGAACTGCAAAATCAATACAAAAAAATGGGTGATACCAAAGCAGCAGTTCAAAATTCCCTGCAAGATATGGAATCTGAAAAAAGAATTCTCGAAAGCCAGATCCATCTATATGAAGATGCGGTTCAATATATGGAATCGAAAGACAAGCTCGGATCACTGGAAGACCTATCACAATTTCCGGAAAGTGGGTTGAATAACTTTAAATCCCTGCAACAGGAAAAAGAAAGTCTGATACGTCGAATAGATGAGGAGCAGACTGCACTCACCACCTTAAATAACTCGCTGGCAGAATTAGAAATAAATCATGACCTTCTAAATTATGAAGAGAGCATTCACCGTCTGCAACAGTCCACTCATTCGATTCATTCTGCTTTACAGGATTCAGGCAAAGTCCAGATCGAACGCGAGGATCTGGAAATGCAAATCACCGAAGAAATAAAATCTATCGACCGAAACTGGGACGAAGAAATATTATTGGAATTCGATTTGACCGAAGCCGAAAAAGACCAGATTGATCAGTTCGCTGAAGATTTTGAAATCCTAAGAAAAGAACAAGACCTATTCCTGGACCGACTTGAAAGCCACCGCAGGATCAAAGCTGAAGAACAATCCAAAGGCTGGAACATTCCAGATTGGTTGAAACAGTTCCATTATGGTTTCACGGGAGCAGGAGTGATCGGCGTTATCTTAGGGGGATACATAGTAAATATTCCTCTTTTGATAGCAGCCATATTGATGGTGGGTGGCGGAATTTTTCTATTCAAAAAAATTCTTGCCGAGAAAAACAGCTTCGCAAAAGAGGATATGACTGAAAAAAATCTCGCACATCAGCACGAAAAGAAGAAACTAGAACTGGACGGAAAATTTGAAGGGTGGTGGCAATGGCTTAAACAACGGAAACTGGATCCAGGAATTACTCCCAACACCACCAAGAACCTTGGCAAAACCACACGGCAGATTAAATCTATGATTGCCCAACGTTGCAGACTGGATGAAAGAATCGAGCAAATGCAAGGCACGATGAAAGAAGCACTCGACTGCATCGCTTCTCTAGCCCCCTTCGTGAAGAACGTATCACTGAAAAACGAGATACTGGATAACATCGAAACTCTCTGTCATGCGTTCGAGAATAGCAAAGCCAATCGCGAACGCCGTGCCCTTGTCGAAAACCAGCATAAAGAGCAAAGCGAAAAAATTTCCCGCCTTGAAGAGCAGCTAAAAAATAATACCAACGAAGTTGAAAAATTCATCCGTTCCGTGGGTGCCATAGATACGGAAGATTTTTACCTTAAGCAATCTGCTTTCGAAACATATAAGACACTGGAAAAAACAGTGGAACAAAAACGCGGAATCATCCATTCCAATGTTGGGCTGGGCCAGCACTTCGATCAGTTCTTGGAAGATATCCGATCCACGCCTCTAGAAGAGATAAAGCAAAGACTCGGAAAACGGCTCGCAGAATATTCAGAACTACAGGAAACTCGCGAACAATTGTTACAGGATATTGGTGAAACGCGCAACGAATTGGAAAAGCTGTCATCGAACAACGACCTCGTTGACCGACAAAATGAATCGGAATCCCAGAAGCAGGAATTGAGAACGGTTGCTGAAACCTGGGCTTCTTATCGCAGTGCGCTTGTGCTTATTGACGAAGCCAAAAAAAGATACGAAAAAAACCGTCAACCGGGTGTTATCCGCGCTGCAGAAAATTTATTTTCAAAAATAACGAATGGAACCTATTGCCACATTATCAAACCCATTGACAGCGAAGACATCCTCATTGAGGACGCTCAGCATAAACGAAAAGGCGTACAAGAAATGAGTCGTGGAACACTCGAACAACTTTATCTCGCTATGCGCTTTGGCTTGATTGATGAGTATGAAAGCCGATCGGAACCTTTGCCCGCCGTCTTGGATGATGTGTTCGTCAACTTCGACGACGAACGTGATGGAAGACTGATCGAGGTATTGAACCAGTTTGGTCAACAAAGACAAGTCATCGTCCTCACCTGCCACCAACGCTCCCTCGAAGCTTACAAAAAAATCGGCGCTAACCATATCACCGTTTAACACAATAAATTCAACGCTATTATCTTCCTTTTTGGATCACAAACTGAAAATAACGTTGTAGTCCCGCTTGACAAAGAGCGCTTATTTTGCGAATCTACAATGAATATTTAATATTATATTTATTATTTATAACATGAAATTAGCAGAAGAGACCACTGAAGCAATAAAACACGACATCCTGGACAAGGCATTTTTGCGTTTTGGCCGTTACGGATTCGGCAAAACAACCATGGCTGAAATCGCTAAAGACTGCGATATGTCGGCAGGCAACCTTTACCGCTATTTCGATAATAAGAAGGAAATCGCAGCAGGCTGCGCCCAACGGTGTATGCAACAAAAGCTGGACTTGGTGCGAGGAATTTTACGAGACCCTGATTTAAGCCCTGACAAAAAGTTGCAACGGTTTGCATTAGATATCCTTGAATACATGCACCAGCAGTTCTCTGACCAATCTGCCCTTATGGAACTGGTAGATTTTGTTTCCCGCGAACGCGGGGATATCGTTGCACATTATATGGAACAGGAAAAATCCTTACTGTCAGAAATTCTTTCTGAAGGAAACCGCTCTGGCGAATACAATATTCCAGATGTACTGGAAACCGCCAGCTTGATTCAGGCCTCTTTAATAAAATTTATCGCCCCAAGGTATATGGACGCATTCCCATTAGAAGAATTAAGAAAAGAGGCAACCGGTGTAACCGCCTTATTAACAGCAGGACTTAAAACGTAAAAAAAAATTAACCTCTTACTAAATATTTTATAAAATATTCATTATTCAATATGAAAAACAACTCAAAAATGACTTTGGTGTAATCCGCTTTCGTTGGTGGATCATCTTTTCAACTCTAGTTCTTGTTTTTGCAGCAGCATCAGGTGTGCGGTTTCTTGGTTTTTCCACCGACTACCGGGTATTTTTCAGCGAAGACAATCCACAGCTAGTCGCGTTTGAAACGCTGCAAAACACCTACACGAAAAACGACAACGTGATGTTTGCCGTAGAACCTAAAGACAGAAAAGTTTTTACACCACAAACTCTAGCGATTGTAGAAGAAATCACCCAGGCTTCCTGGAAAATCCCCTATTCCCTGCGGGTAGATTCCATCACCAATTTTCAATACACCTGGTCCGAGGGCGATGATCTTGTCGTTCAGGATCTGATTGAAAATGCCGAATCGTTTACCGATGAGCAACTAAAAAAAGTTCAAGCCGTAGCTCTTGCAGAGCCTCTGCTTCGCAATCGGTTGATCACACAAAAATCAGATATCACCGGAATCAACGTCACCATCAATCTTCCGCATAAATCCATTAGCGAAACACCCGAAGTAGTGGCATTCGTCCGTGATATGAAAGACAAGTTTGAGAAAAAATACCCCTCGATAAAAATTTATCTTACCGGGGTCGTATTCATGGACAACGCTTTCAATGAAGCGGGAGAAGGCGATATGAAGTCTCTCGTACCTGTCATGTACAGCATCGTTCTTATCATTATGGCATTGACCCTGCGAACTTTCTGGGGAACCTTTGTCACCGTACTGATCATGGCGTTTTCCATTCTTACAGGTATGGGCCTTGCGGGGTGGTCAGGAATACTTTTGACTCCCATCTCCGCCAATGCGCCCACAATCATTCTCACCCTGGCAGTGGCAGACAGCATTCATATCCTAGTCACCCTTTTCTACGAAATGCGCCATGGCAAATCAAAATATGAAGCGATTCAAGAATCATTGCGTGTGAACCACCAGCCGGTTTTTATAACCAGCGTCACAACAGCTATTGGATTTCTCAGTCTGAATTTCAGCGACTCTCCGCCCTTTCGCGATCTCGGAAACATTGTTGCGATGGGGGTAATGGCTGCTTATGTTTATTCAGTGCTTTTTCTGCCTGCAATGTTATCCCTATTACCCTTGCGCGTGAAGGCAGGTTCTTCTTCCCAAAATGGATTTATCGACGCCCTTGGCGATTGGGTTATCCATAATCGCAAATCACTTTTCTGGGGCATGATGTCCCTCATCATTGTTCTTTCTTCTCAGATTCCTCGAATAGAAATTGATGAGAAGTTCAACGAATATTTCGACACCCGTTACCAGTTCCGGGTGGACAACGATTACGTAGAAAAGCATCTGACGGGTTTTGAGTCCATCGAATATTCATTGAAGGCAGGGGAGTCAGGCGGTATTAGCAATCCTGAATACCTTAAAAAAGTCGATGCGTTTGCCGAGTGGTATCGAGAACAGCCGGGCGTTCTATACGTCAGCACATTGACAGATACCATGAAGCGACTGAACAAAAATATGCACGGTGATGACGAGTCTTATTACCGACTTCCAGATGAGCGTGACCTTTCTGCTCAATATCTATTGCTGTACGAATTATCATTGCCCTTCGGACTCGATCTAAACAATCAGATCAATATTGATAAATCCTCAACACGGTTCACTGCCATACTCGAAAGCGTGTCTACACAGGCCGCTTTGGACTTGGAAGATTCCGCTCAAGAGTGGCTGAGAAATAACGCGCCTCCTGAGATGGCCTCGCACGGGGCGAGCCCTCTAATCATGTTTTCACATATTGCCATGCGCAATATAGATAGCATGATGACGGGAACTATTTTGGCACTACTATTAATCTCAGCAATTTTAGCTGGGGTATTAAAAAGCTTCAAACTGGGACTCATCAGCACCATTCCTAATTTAGTTCCAGTGTTCATGACGTTTGGTATTTGGGCTATATTTGTTGGGCATATTGGCATGGCGGTTTCGGTCGTCGCACCCGTTGCCCTTGGAATTATTGTTGACGACACGGTGCATTTTCTAAGCAAATACAGAAGAGCACGCCAAGAATTAGGAAAAACTGCAGAAGAAGCAGTCCGCTATTCCTTCCACACCGTTGGGACTGCGTTGTTCCTAACATCAGTAATACTGGTTTGTGGATTCTTTGTGCTGACCTTTTCCGGGTTTCAAATGAACGTGCATCTGGGACTGATGACCACCATTGCTATTTTATGCGCACTGGTGGCTGACTTCCTGTTCCTGCCAACTTTGTTAATGCGTTTCAGCGATCCGAGTCCTTTGCGTGAAGCTGAGCTCAAAATTTAAATCCCACAAGTGGGCTTTATACTCCGTGGCTTGCCACGGCTTTTAAATAAAAATCTTTGGCAGATACCTCGTCTGTTTGTGGCGGGGTTCTTCATTTCTTTTCGTCTAAAACGGGAGACGGTATTATGAAAATTTTTATCACATTATTTACATCTATATTATTATTTTCCGGGCTGGCGTTTGCAGAAACACCAGAAGATAAAGGGTTAGCCATAGCCAAAGAAGACGATAGGCGTGATAACGGATTTCAGGATTTCACCGCCAACATGGTGATGCTTTTAAAAAACCGTCAAGGCGAAGAAAGTGTACGTCACATTCGCAATAAAACGCTGGAGGTGGAAGGCGATGGGGATAAATCAATTTCTATATTCGATCGTCCCCGCGACATAAAAGGCACAGCCCTGCTAAACTTCACCCACAAAACTGGCACCGATGACCAATGGCTGTATTTACCCGCCTTGAAACGGGTCAAGCGAATCAGCTCCGCTAATAAATCAGGTTCCTTCATGGGCAGTGAATTTGCCTACGAAGATGTTACCAGTCAAGAAGTGGAAAAGTATTCCTATAAATGGATCCGTGACGAGGACCACGAAGGAGAAAAATGTTTCGTTTTTGAACGCTATCCAGTTTATAAAAATTCAGGATACACACGGCAGGTGGTGTGGCTCGACCAAAAAGAATATAAAATTCTTAAAATAGAATTTTATGATCGTAAAAATGCCCCATTAAAAACCTTGAAGCAGTCTAAGTTCAAACAGTACTTGGATAAATACTGGTACCCTGAAGAAATGCACATGAAAAATCATCAAACAGGAAAAAGTACGTTACTTACCTGGACAAAGTATAAATTTAAAAACGGCCTTAAAGATAAAGACTTCAATAAAAATAGTCTCAAGCGCGCACGATAAGCATGCCTTTTGTTAAGCCATATCGAGTAGGTTGGATACTCTTGTTCGTTTTGGCGGTTCTTGCGCTATTTCGTCCTCCTGTAAAAGTTTTTGCTCACGAAATTTCAGGTTTTGTAACAGGTGAGGTACGGCTCTTCCAAAACGAAGCTCTATTTCCGGGTCAAAGCAATCAATCCGCCTCTTTTGCCCTGCAACCCGAGTATTACCATGAGTTCGAAAGCGGTAGCAGTTTCACCTTCGTTCCATTTTTGCGAGTCGATAGCGGCGATCAGGAACGCACCCACTTCGACATACGCGAACTCACTTATCTTTGGTTGCAAGAGGATTATGAATTAAGAGTGGGTGTTCGAAAAGTTTTTTGGGGAACCACCGAGGTACTCCACCTGATAGATATTATCAACCAGAACGATCAGGTGGAAAATATTGATACCGAGGACAAACTCGGTCAACCGATGATTAACGTTTCTTTTTTTCGCGACTGGGGCACCCTGGATATTTTCATGATGCCTTTTTTTCGTGAACGCACCTTCCAAGGAGTTGGAGGAAGATTGCGCAGTGCAACCCCCATAGATGATGACCGCGTTCAATATGAAAGTGCCGCCGAAGAATGGCATAGCGATTGGGCCATGCGTTACTCGCATACCTTTGGTGACCTCGACATCGGCCTCTCTCAATTTATAGGAACCAATCGAGAGCCGACCCTGCTCAATGGCACTGACTCCAGCGGCAACGCCATAAAAATCCCCAGATACGATCAGATCAAACAGACTAGCGTTGATGCTTCCTATGTGGTCGGCGAGTGGCTGTGGAAACTTGAATCCCTTTACCGCACCGGCCAGGGCAACGAGAATTATTTTGCATGGACAGGAGGTTTCGAATACACCTTCACCCGAATCTTTAATTCTGCAATAGATTTTGGCGTGATCGGCGAATGGATGTTCGACACAAGGGAAGAAAGAGCCACCACTGCCTTCGAAAATGATATCGCGACCGGACTGCGGCTGGCAATCAACGATGCCGCCAGTACCGAAGCATTATTGGGGTGGGTACAGGATCTTGACACTTCTGCTCGATTTCTATTCCTTGAAGCCAGTCGAAGGTTCGGTGACAACTGGTTACTGACCGCCGAGCTACGCGCCTTTCTCAATCAGCCTATGGAAGACCTCCTGTTCGACCTGCGCGACGACGAAATCATGCAAATAGAACTCGCCTATTACTTCTAGCCAACATGACGCTGGATTCGATGGGGTCATTGCCTTAATGATGGGACAATTCTATTACCGTTTTATTAATAAATATTAATAATTGTCACACTTCTAAAGAAATAAGGGTCTGGTATAATAGACACATGCCAACTCAAAAAAATATTTCATGGATTTCTTTTTTGTCTTTTGGGAATTGTAATTTCTCCCAGCTTCTTATTCGCAAACTCCTTTAATGAACTGGTGCAAGAAAAACGAATTCTGGAAAACCAGTTTGGTATCGAAACACTGGAATGTTTTCCCTTCATCAAGAACATTGGGTTTACCGATGACCAGATACCTTTAATGGAGCAATGCCTTAAGGGAACATCCACTCTAAAAGAAGCACTCAGCAACGTCAGTCATAGAGACTATAAAGAAGTGGGAATCAGTAACCGGTTCTTAAGAACCGCCGGTTTCAATACTGTGCTGGTCGACTGGAAAGCCTCTCCCACTGAAATCGCGAGATTTTTAAACACTCGCCTTTCAATTGAGCAGCGCACGCAATTTCTGGATAAAATTTATGCATTAAAAAAAGAGATCGCCAGTCAAATTCGAGTCAAAGATTTGTATTGCTCAAAAGAAATTTCCAATAGCGATTGCCTGAAAGGTTATGAAAATCTTGCGGCCGTCCGCGCCACCCCGGCAACAAAGAAACTTGCCTGGCATGAAATTATGATCACTAACTCGCCTTCAAACCCAGATGCACCACGAAAACTTATTTTAGGCTTCAATAACACCCCCGCCGAAATGCGCGATCGATTAAAAAAAGACCCCTATCAATCTTGGAGACCGCAAAAAAAATTGTACGATGCCATTCAGGAAAAATATGGTAAAGCCTTCAAAAAGAAACTGCAGTTGGAAAACTTTGTCTGTGCCGCTGACATTACGTTGCAGGAATGTGAGCAGGGAGCCACACATTTACTTGAAGCCAGCAAATCGACCAGTTTTCGCATGCGCTACTGGGGTCAGGTGGTTATCAATCGTTACAACACTCTTATTCAAGATGACTTTCATGCGCAGATACGGTTTGACCTCTCCGCAGAACAAATTGTGCAATATTTTTCCCGCAAGGCATTAAAAACCCAAGCGGAAAAAGACACCACATTGGCGGTAAAATTGGAAGGCCGCACTAAAAATAACCCTTCAAAGCTAAGAGCCGTTTGTGACCTCAGCGGGCTTCGTGCCGCACTATGCGCCAACGCGTTCAAAACCTTCATCCGGTTTGTAAAGAACAATCGTGACTATCAGGCACAGCAACCCTGGGACACTTTGATGTTTGTCGATGGCGCACAACTGGATCGCGTTAACTTCGCGCTCAACTCCAGTGCTAGAACCACCTACCTCTACATCGATGCCAACAGCAATGATGAACAGTTTTCAAATTATCTGGGAAAGTTTCGATCGGGTAATTAGCAAGGCAGGAAAAGCGAACTAAAGGTCGGGACCCATCAAGCCAATAAAGCTATTGACCAGCTTAGGGTCAAAATCATTGCTCATTTGTTTTTTCATAATAATAAGCGTATCAAAAGCACTCAATGCCTTTTTATAGGATCTTTTTGTAGTTAGCGCATCATAGACATCCATTATTTTGCAGATGCGAGCATAACGGTGGATCTCCTCGCCTTCAATGCCACGGGGGTAACCACCACCCTTAAACTTTTCATGGTGCTCTGCGGCCATACTCACTACATTATGTGTATAGCATTTCATCCCGGTGAGGATTTCTTCACCTGCAAGGGCATGGGATTTCATTTGTTCGAATTCTTTGTCACTCAATTTCCCACTTTTATTTATCAGGGCATGATCAATTTTAGATTTGCCCACATCGTGCAACATCCCCCCGAGGGAAAGTTGGCGCGTGTCATTCTTGCTCATTTTACTTTTCACACCAAATGTCATGCAATAAAGCCCGACATTGACGCTGTGGGTATAGGTATAATAATCTTTACTGGTGATCGCAGCGATACCATGAAACCCAGCCTCAGCCGTGGTCATACAATCTTCCATCATATCCATCACCTCTTCTGAGGCTTCCAGAATTTTCTCTGAGGTGTTATTTTCAAAAAACTCTTTCATAACACCTTTGGACACTTCGTAAATTTTTTTTGTTTTTTCCTTGAGGGGGATATCAGGATTAGAAACCATCGCCTTTAACGACTTGGTAGCATACCTGTAATACTTAAACAGGTCTTCTTCGTGAATGTAAAAATCTTGATCGGTTCCGTCTTCGAGAAGCCTTCTTACCTTATCTTGATGCTTGGGGTCTGTGCTGGCAAAAAGGACATATTTTATAGTGCCAAAAGTCTCCGTCTGGTAAAAGATATCGAAAGGCTCGTCACCGCCTTTGTCGAGAAAGCCGATATCGATTTCTCTAAATTTTTCCTCTTCAGTTTCCGCGCCCACCGTAACCTCATATATTACAAATAGAAAACTTCCACCCAACCAAGCCCTCAAACCTGAGGCAACTGTTAGTTACGCTTGGGGAGAGCCATTGAGTATCTCATCCTGACAGGTTGAAAGGGATTATAAACCTATTGCCAATTAAATGAAATTATGTTTTTTAGCTCCATATAAATCTATTATAGTTTTCAAGATTTACCGAGGTGGATACACCTCATTGACCCTCGAAACCAAGTGAATGATGGTTCGGGTGCAACCCAATAAATCGGGGATGGACAAACTTTCTCCCGGCTCGTGCATTTTCGCATCCGGGTCATAAGCGCCCAGACACAAAGGCTGCACGTCTCCCAAAGCCTGCATCAATTTTTCAACGAAAGGAATGGTTCCTCCACACCCATATAAACAGGATTTCTGACCGAATCCTTTTTCGAGCGATTCGAGGATCAAAGGAAAAACAGGATGTGAAATTCCGGTCATCCAGGGTGAAGCCCCTTTATCTTCCTTAATTTTCAGATTAAAACCTGGAGCAATATTTTGCGAAAGAAATTTTTTGAGTTTTTCGATAGCAGTATGGTCTTTATTTCCCGGAGCCAGACGAATTTCGACAATTGCCTTTGCGGATGGGTCGTCATAGAGACGAGGTTCTAATCCTTGATCTACAAAAAGTGACTGGATTTTCACCAAATTACCGATAGTAAATTTTTGCAAGTCAGTATGCAAAGTTCCATCGACAGAAATCAAATGATCGATCATTCGCGCTAACTGAATTTCCGCAATTGGAACGGGACCTCCATTAACACCTGAATGCGGGTCCTTTGATGCCGACTGCAAGACTAGGTCAAGGGTAGCCGGTGAGCCGCTAACAATATCCACTTTTAAATTTAAGTTGAACGGATTTTTTTCACGAACAATAAGCTCCACTTGTTTAGCTAAATTGATTGGATCATCGGTCTCTGAAAAACTCAACCGCGCCCCAGCAGTTCCCAAAATAACGCTCCCTGATACGCGATGACCTGGACGAGCGTTTGCATAAGAGGTGCGTAACTGTGCAACCAGAA
>JAESTE010000003.1 GCA_016763735.1 Nitrospinaceae bacterium
TCGACGTGGACTTCATATTTGATAAGAAAGTGTTTAAAGTACCCAAAAAAGGCGATGTGTTTAACCATGTCGTCTTAAAGCGTAATGCGACGAGAGATATTGTTCAGGTAAACTTTAAAACTAAATCATCTCCGGCAGCTGACTTGGTACTAATAGGAAATCATTGGCCGAGCCGCCTTGGTGGTGAACTTGCGAGCGAGCCATACCGAATTATCGCTGCTGAGACATTGAGTTACTGGTTGGAGCGAGTCAGTGAGAAATTTGGTAAAGAAGTGTCGATATTGGTGATGGGCGATTTTAACGATGAGCCTTACAATCGTTCCATGCAAGAGTATGCCTTATCAAAAAAAGATTCCAAACGGGTAAAGTCAAAGAGGTCGAGAAAGCCTTATTTGCTCAATCTTATGTGGCCTCTGCAAACGGATGGAGTCGGGACGCATTTTTATGATGCATGGGGAATGCTGGATCAAATTCTAGTTAACCGATCTCTGTTAACTAACGTAGATGGATTTCGTTTAGTGGGAGATTCCTGTGAGATTATTCGTCTTCCCGAATTGATTAAGTCAGGTAAGCCGCGGCGATTTGGAAGACCTTCATCAAAAGGTTTTGATCGAGACGGTTTTAGTGATCACTTGCCGGTAGGTGTGAGGATTCATCGCAATTAATAGTAAGCGTAGAATATTTAACAAATCCCTCATCTAAATAAAAATATTTTGTAAGGGTAGAGTCCCTAGCCCGACTTAATATAGAAATGTTTTGCGCGTATCTATATATAGTTATCTATATATTCCGATATATATATGTATTAGAATGCGGTTTTTAGTCCTTTCCTGGGAGAATAAATTTAATGTTTCGAGTGCTGTTGTTTCTTTGGGTGGCAATTGGGGTGATCCCCTTTCCTGTTAGTGCGGATCATTCACCCAAAATTAAGATTGTTGGTTCGACAACGGTTTTGCCCATTGCTTCCCGGGCGGCGGAGAGATTCGAGAAGTTCCAAAGGGTCGAAAAGTTTAAGTCTTCGCATCGTTTGCGGATTTTGGTCAATGCAGGGGGTTCCGGGGTTGGCATTCATTCTGTTGCCAAGGGGAGGTCAGATATAGGCATGGCTTCTCGCGAAATTTCTCCATCCGAGAGAAAACGGTTTGAAGGTTCTCATCTCAAGGTTCATACGGTGGCTGTAGATGCGGTGGCCTGTGTGATCTCTTCAGAAATTTATAATGCGGGAATCCACGATCTTACACGCCAGGAAATCCGCGATATTTATCTTGGGAAAATAAGAAATTGGAAAGAGGTGGGAGGCCCAGATCGAAAAATCGTGGTGGTCGATAAAGAAAGGCATAGGGGGACCCGGCATGTTTTTATGAATTTTATTTTTGGTAACCCTACCGCAAAAACTCCTGGGACGATTCTGGTCACCGGATCTAATAACGAGGAACAGACAAAAATAGCGCAAAGTGATTCTGCTATCGGCATGCTTTCTTATGCTTGGATCAACGATGAAGTGAGGGCGATTGGGATTCGCGATAAAAAAAATATTGTCAATCCTACTCGAGAAACCATTCGAAAAGGCGATTATCCCATTGTAAGGAATTTGAGTTTTATTACAGCGGGAGAACCCAGCGAGGAGGTCAAAGCGTTTCTGGAGTTTTTAAAAGGTCCGGAAGGCCAACAGGTGGTTGAAGAGAGTGGCTACATTCCTTTCATATAAAACAAGCCCAAGTCTATGGAAAATGATTCGCATGGCATGATGTGGGTTTTTGCAGGTCTGAATCTGATTTTTTTATGTTGCGCAGGCGGCCTGTTCTTTTTTCTGATCTTTGAATCTTATCCAATTTTTAAACTGCACGGTTTCGATTTCTGGTTGGGGCAGGATTGGTGGGTAGGAGAAACTTATGGAGCATTGCCGATGCTTTACGGTTCTACCCTGGTGACTGCTTTAGCCTGCCTTCTGGTTTTACCTGTTTCTTTGGCTGTCGCCATTTTCACCTCCGAGTTTTTAACCTCAACAAGCAGGCGATGTGTGAAGGCGGTTTTGGAACTACTTGCCGGAGTTCCTGGAATCGTTTACGGACTTTTGGGTGTTTCCTTCCTTTCCCTTTGGATCAAAGATGTTTTTGGATTGCTGGATGGCAACACTCTGGCAACGGCAGGTTGTCTACTTGCGATAATGATTTTGCCTACGGTTTTGACTTTGTCTGAAGATGCGATGCGCGCTGTTCCTGCGGAGTATCGCGATAATGCTTTAGGGTTGGGGTTGAGTAAATGGCAAACGGCAACCGCCGTGGTTTTGCCACAAGCGTTGCCAGGTATTATGGGTGCGGTTTTACTTGGCATTAGCCGTGCGATGGGGGAAACCATTGCCGTGATGCTGGTTGTGGGTAGTCTTGATCGTATCCCCGACCCTTGGTTTAATATTTTTTCTTCGGCGCAAACAATTCCTTCCAAGTTAGGTCGCGAGGCGGCAGAATCTATTGGCGAAGGGACGCATTGGAGTGCTTTGATGGCTTTGGGGTTAACGCTATTTATAATAGTGCTTTTGATAAACTTCATTGGAAACCGTTTTCTCAAGCGACGGAGCATTTCATGAACTCTGCGACTTTCGAAAAAGGCATGGTCTTTTTCCTTCCGATCCTAACCTTATTGGTTTCCAGTCTGCTCCTGATTATTCTTGCAACCGTATTCACTAAAGGGATGCCAGCGTTGCATTCGGGTTTTTTAATTGAAGCCTCCGAGGATTTTGGTCGTGCAGGTGGAATTTTTTATCAATTGATGGGGACGCTGATTTTAATGACGGGAGCTGTTTTGATTAGCTTGCCGGTGGCCTTGGGTTCAGTAATTTACCAGACACAATATTTAAAATCAGAAACGGGCAAAGAGATTTGTCGACAGTCTGCGCAGGTGCTAAACGCCACGCCAACGATATTGTTTGGTCTTGTGGGATATTTATTTTTTGGCGTGTATCTGGAAACGGGAGTTTCCTGGGTTACGGGATCGTTGATTCTTGCTGTGATGATTTTGCCCACCCTGCAAGTCAGCATTCGCGAAGCCATAGAAGCTTTGCCTGATCAGTATAAAGATACAGGGATGGCCCTCGGTCTGTCGCCGTGGTCGCAAATCAAGAAAATTATTATCCCGCAATGTTATTACGGCATCATCACGGGGGTATTTTTGGGTCTGGCGCGTGCGGCGGGGGAGACGGCAGCGATCATGTTTGCCGCCACTACCTTTTCGGGTATTCGCTTGCCAGAATCTTTTTCTGACCCGGTTCCAACTTTGCAGACTCATATGCTGGTGTTGACCCAGGAAGCGGCCAACCCGGAAGCTCTTTCTCAGGCCTGGGGTGCAGGACTGGTTCTTTTATCGCTGGTATTTTTTCTAACAGTGATAGCGTGGGTATTAAGAAGCCGATTGAAAATGGAAGCGGAACTATGAACCTTGCTATCCAAATCAAAAACCTGACGGTTACTTATGGTTCGATAAAAGTGATTGATGATTTTAGCTGTGAAGTTAAGGAAAATTCGGTAACCGCTATCATCGGTCCGTCAGGATGCGGAAAATCAACATTACTTCGAAGTTTGTGTCGAATGAACGACCGCATCGAAGGCTTTCATCTCGCGGGACAGGTTTTGGTGAAGGGCAAAAATATTTATCATCCGGATGTGGATGTTTATGAATTAAGAAGAAGAGTAGGAATGATTTTCCAAAAGCCTTGTGTTTTCCCTAAAAGCATTTTTGAAAATGTTTTGTTTGGCGTAAAGCATCAGATAGATAAAAAAGATTACGAGACTCTTGTAGAACGTGTATTGACGGAAGTGAATCTTTGGGGAGAGGTAAAAGACCGGTTGAAAAATTTAGCGACAACACTTTCTATGGGACAGCAACAGCGTTTAGCCATGGCTCGAACGCTTGCTGTGGGGTCTGAAATTTTATTGATGGATGAACCTACCTCTTCGCTGGATCCTGAGTCGGCTGCGGCTATTGAGTCTCTCATCGAGTCGCTGAAAACCCACCATACCATTCTTCTTGTAACGCACTTGCACGAGCAGGCCGAAAAGGTTTCTGATAATTTGATATTTTGCAATATAATTAAATAAAGCGTATTTATAAAAAAACCTTTGAGGTTGGGTTTGGCAAAGAATAAAGCAAAAATAAAGCAGGGCAAAGCGAGTGCTGCCCTTTCCACACTGGGCGAAAAACTGAAAACCAGTAACCCCGATATGGCTGAGCATTTTGAAGCCATAAAAAGTATGGAACTCTCTGTCCCTCGTCTGGTGCAGGTTATTGAAGACCTTTTACCCTACCCCTGGGAAGACCCGGAATTGTTTGAAGAGGGTATCAAACTCACAGCGCAAGGATTTTATAACGAGGCTATTGCAGTGTTTCGCGATGTCTTGCGTATGAGCCCCAATGCTTATCCAGCGTACCATTTGATGGGCCATGTCTATATGGCTTTGGGGAATCGTAAAGAAGAAATTGAAAACTATCGCAAAGCGGCGCGTCTCAAACCTAACTATCCGCAAATATATATTGACCTCGGAACCGCTTACTGGATGCAGGGGAAGGAAAAAAAATCCTATGCGGCTTTTAAAAAAATTGTTCCGATGGCACCGGATTTTTCGATTGCAGATTACTGGCTAACTTTTATTTTTGATCGGTTGAGACGAAATCGTGATGTTTATGAGATGAAAGAAGAAAGCCTGGAGGCTCCTCTTAAGGTTTATGCCAGTATAAGCGGTTTGATTGGGCAAGCTTATTTAGAGTTTGGTTATCATGCCTCCGCACGACAGGCTTTTAAGAAAGCGGTGCGGGTCTGGCCGGAATTTGCCGATGGGCATTATCTGCTCGGTGTATTGCATATTAAAAAATTACGCAACCCTAAGCGGGCGGTGAAATATCTGGAAATGGCGGAACAGCTTTATATTCGTCAAAACGATTTTCAAAGAGCCGCGCTGGTGCATCAGCTTTATCGTCCGAAGGAAGAGGTTCAGGACAAAAACAAAGCCGCAGATGAGTGGTTGAAGGAGGGATTGCGGTTGCAAAACCTGACTTGGTATCAAGCGGCTGTCGACGCCTATCAAATGGCGCGTGGGTTCAAGCCAGACTTCCTCGATGCATACTACAATATGGGTGTCGCTTATGGTTGCATGGAAGAAAATGGTATTGACGCTTTGCATAAAGCGGTTTGGGTTTTTAAAAAATCCATAGACCTGAATCCTGAATTTATTCATGCTTATACGGCTTTGGGCGCTTCTTATATCAAACAAGGTGATACTAAAGAAGCCATTGAAGTGCTGAATCGCGCTGAGAAGGTTTGTCCTAAAGATTCGAATGTCTATTTTTATCTGGGAATTGCCAGTCGCATCAACTCCCAGTTTGAAGAAGCTGTAGTTTATTTAAAAAACGCCGTGGCCTTGAAACCCGATTCGGTTCAGGTGCAGTTTTATCTCGGATTGTCTCTCCTTGATGCTAAATTGTATGAGGATGCTGGCTCGGCTTTTCGTGATGTTATAAGGATAAAACCCGATTTTGCGGATGGGCATATGATGTTGGGTAATTTGTATCGTGAAAATATTCCAGAACCCGATAAGGCTGTTTATCATCTAAAGAGAGCTGAGAAGTTATTTATGAAACTGGAAGATTTTCAACGGGTCGGTTACATCCGCCAACTTTTGGCTCGTTCGGCTGCAACTTCATAAGCCTAAACTATGAAAACCAACTTCACATTTTTTTGTATCGCTTTCGTCTTGCTGGTGAGTGCCGAGGTTTCGAGCCGGCCTTTGTCTTCTGATATCGATAAGCTGACCGCCGATGAAATGGCTCCTCTGGCTTTGGAAGATTCAATGTACTACCATTCTGACGAATGGTTCGCACGTTTTCAGGGAGAAATCAATCGGCTGGAATCCGCAACTCCCTCGACAGAAAACCGCGTTGAACTGATGAAGTACTATTTTAATTATACGGGTCTGTTGGGCGAATTGACGCATACGCTGGCTTTCACCAGTAAGTACCAGGATACCAAGATTGCCGCGAAATTTATATTCTACAGCAATCGGGTAAAAGACCTCGCGCATGAGGTTTTGGACGATGACTCTAAATCAATAGAACAGGAAGCCGAGGCTGATCTCTTTTTGGGAGCTGCAGAAGGATATATTGGAATTTTTGAGTACGGTCAGGGAAACTTGTTGCAGGCTCTTATAAATGGTTTTCAAGCAGATAATCATCTCGAAAAAGCTTTGCTTCTCAATCCCAATCTAGTGGATGGATATTTTGGATTAGGAATGTATCGTTATGGAAACAGTCGATTGGGCGGCATCAGTAATTTTATTATGCAAGGCGGTAGGGACCTGAGGCAGGTGGGTCTGAATCATATTGAACATGCAATTCTTAAGAAAGCATCGTCTTTACCGTTAGCCTTAAAAACGCTGGCGTGGTTTTATATTTCGGAACAGATCAATCCGGAAAATAAAAACCTTCCTTCTGAGCACCCGCTATCACAACACAAAACCCGCCAAAATGCCTGGGCATTATTGATCGAATTAGAAAATCGTTATTTCAAAGGTCCAGTCCCGCATTCTCATTTCAACGGAAACAAAGAAATTGCGATGATGAAAGCCTTGCAATATGTTCTGGACAAGGATTACACCAAGGCTGGAATCGAGTTTGAAAAAGTTCTTACAATCAGTCAGCACTTGAAAAAAAGAGGATTCGAAATCAACCCTCAGTTGATAAGTTCTGTTGAAGCGGGGATCAAGTTTTGCGACCTGATGTTGTGGGAAAAGCAGGACAACAGCAGTTGCTTAAAAGTTCAGGAGCAAATCGATTTCCTCAAAAGTGGTGGCTCCATGGTGGAATACGACTCCAAAAAAATCCGCCGCGAATTGCATGCTGTGTTTTCCGAAGCCCTCCAGCAATTAACCCAAAAAATGAACTGCGGGGCAGGCCCCGCTACCACAAAGTCAGAGCCTTTTTGAGTAAACGATTTATATCGGCCTTTTAGCTTTAAGCTTTCTCTGTTTTTTTGGGATAGCCACTGTAAGGTGAGAAAGAGTCTGTCGACTAATCTCAAATTGATTGAGGAGTCGATCTATGAAGGCAAAAAAAGCAGGGGCGTCCATTTTTGTTATGGTGCTGGCGAGTGTGGCTTTTTTCACTCTCTCAGGGTTTGATTATTCCAAACACAGCATTCCGCTTGATGATATTTCAGATGGTGGACCGGGTAAGGATGGGATTCCTTCCATAGATAATCCACATTTCCTGACAGTTGCAGAAGCGGATCAAGCTCTAATGCGAAATGATGACCGTGTTCTTGGATTCGTTTTCAACAACCAGGCCCGTGCGTATCCCATCAAAATTTTAAACTGGCATGAAATTGTAAATGATCGAGTGGGCGGAAATCCGGTTGTAATAAGCTTTTGCCCTTTGTGTGGCACCGGTATGGTCTTTGATGCGAATGTGAAAAACCGTAACTTGAAGTTTGGTGTTTCGGGGTTGCTCTACCAAAGTGATATGCTTCTTTACGATCATCAAACAGAAAGTTTATGGTCGCAAATTAAATCAGAGGCGGTGACAGGACCAATGACAGGAACCCGATTGAGATTGCTTGCATCGACTCATACAAACTGGGGAACCTGGAAGATAAAGCACCCTCACACCAAGGTGTTATCCGACCAAACCGGATATCAGCGTTCGTACGATCGCGACCCTTATCAGGGCTACAAGTCGAGTTCGCGGTTGATGTTTGATGTCAATCTTAAGGATTCAAAATATCATCCAAAGGAAAAAGTCATTGGCATTGAACTTGGCGGCAAAACCAAAGCCTATGCCTTTTCAGAATTGGGTAGAACCCGTTCGCCAATAAAAGATATTTTCAACAAGATTTCAATACAAATTTATTTTGATCGAAAAATTAAAACGGCGGTTATTAAGGACAGTAAAAATAACGAACTGCCTTCGGTGGTAGGTTTTTGGTTTGCCTGGTACACGTTTCACCCAACAACAAAAGTCTTTGTTGCGGAGCAGAAACAATAATGGGGAAGATAGCCCTAATCATAAAAAGATATGACTGATTAGGTGGTTTCAGATTTTTTAAAATCCAGAGAAGCGGAATTGATGCAATAACGAAGGCCGGTAGGTTGAGGTCCGTCTTCAAATACATGGCCGAGGTGCGCATCGCATTTGCTGCATATAACCTCGACTCTACGCATAAAAAAAGTGGAGTCTTCTTCAGTGGTGACAGATTTCGGATCGGTTGACTGGTAAAAACTTGGCCAACCGGTGCCGGAGTCGAATTTTGTAATTGAAGAAAAAAGAGGTTCATCGCAACAAGTGCAGTGATAGGTTCCGCGGTCATGGCAATCCCAATATTCTCCCGAAAATGCCTGTTCTGTCCCTTTTTGACGACATACTTTGAACTGCTCCTCCGTCAACTTCTCTTGCCATTCACTGTCAGATTTTTGAATTTTATCTGTCAAAACGAGTGCCTTTCTATTCAGATTTTTTCTTTAATATACTTTTGAAGTTTTTCCTTTGTATCGGGACTAAGAGTTTTCTTTTCTATGGCTTGAGAATTTTCTTTGCCCAGGTTTCGCGCCAGATTTCGTAACATTTGCAGTTGTTTGCTGTAAACGTGGCATAAGTTGCAGATTGCGAGATGCATTTTTAAACGAACCCGTCTGCTAAAAGAGAGGGAATGATCCATCTCTTCGGAAATCAATGGATAGACATCTTTGCAGGTCATTTTAAAAATGGACATGAGCAAACTCATAATTATCTCTTGGCGGTCATTCTTTTGTTAACCAGTTGGACTCCATGCATAGTTTGAGTTGATTTCTCGCACGATGCAACATGACCCACAAATTGGTCGGCTTCACATTAAACTCCTTACATATTTCCTCTGAACTCAACCCTTCTATTTCTTTTAAAACAAATAGGCGATGAAACTTCTCTGATAACCCATTCATGCATTTTGCGAGGACTTGGGCGAGTTCTTTATTTTCAGAGGCTTTTTCCGGATCCACGTTCCAGTTGTTGGGGGAGGGGGTCATATGCCCCGCTAGGTCAAACTGGATGCGGTCTGCATCAGCATCGGTGATATCGAGATTGATATTTTTTTTCGCGCTTCTGAAATGATCCATGATTTTATGTTTTAAAATTCCAAACAACCATGTTTTTTCGGTCGATTTACCTGCAAAGGTGTGTTGCGATTTCAATGCAGCGAAGAAGGTAACTTGAACTAATTCGTCAGCTACATCCGGGTCTTTGACACGAACAAGCGTATAGCGATAGAGCATATCGGCATAGTTTTCAACCCACGTTTCTGGTTCCAGCATGTCTTCGCTCATAAGTCGATGATTCTTATATTGGGTTTAGACTTGAAGGTTCTTGAAGGAATTAATATACTGGAATTTATGAGTAACACAACTACAGATTCTGGAGAATGCGCCCGCATTTTAAAAGCTCTGGGTGATGAAACCCGATTAAAAATTGTCCAGCTGTTGCTCAAGGGTGAAAAAAGTGTGTCCGACATAGCGAAGAATTTGAAAATGGGCCAGCCTCAAGCTTCCCACCATTTATCAATTCTACGGTCATCAGGTCTGGTCGGAACGAGAAGAGAAGGAAATAAGGTCATTAATTTCATCCATCCTGAAAAATACTTTTTGAGCAAGAAAAAAACCGGACTCGACTTGGGTTGTTGCTCGGTAAATTTCGACAAGCCCTCTAGTTAAAATTATCCCGTTTTTCTTTGATTTCGACTTCATAAAATTGCTTGAGAAATGATTTCATAATCCGGTATGGGTTGAAAGAAATATCCATAGCCCGGGCAGGTTCGAAATCTGAAACCGTCAGGCTTGAAAGATCTGTTACACCAGAAATATCTATTTTATCCAGATCATAATTTCATAACCTTTCAATCGCGCCGCCTCAAGTGCGTATACCTTGTCTATGGAAAATTTTAGAATCTCGGCGGCTACGCGATCCAGTGCTGTCATATCCGTAGACGCGAGAAGCACTCCTAAAGGATAAGGGGTGCCATGAATGGGTCCTTGACCTTGCATGGCTTCAATGCCGTCTGCCAGAGTCAGGCAGGGGTTCACATGACGGGCTATGTCGATTAGCATTTTCCCAAATTTAACTTTATCGTTTTTGACCAGACAATGCAGGATAGGTTTGCGTTTGCCGATGACGAGTCCAAACAGATTTTTGATTGCCAGGGTCATTGTCATTTGGCAATGGGATTTTACTTTTGGCAGGTTGATGATTCGGTCAAATTCCTGCAAGCAACCGGCAATTTTCAAATGCGGAACGCCCTCTTCATTTTCAAACGGAATCGGATCGGTTAAGGGAACGATTTTAACGCCATACTTTTTCTTTAGAGGATCGTAGCCTGCTTTACTCGCAACCGCCTCGAGACTCCCCAGAGCAGGACTATCGCTGATAGTGATTTGTCCAACAGAATAATCCTTGAGTACCCGGCAAACAGATTCAACAACGACCGGATGGGTGGTTACGCAGTTTTTCGGGCTGAATCCTCTAAGAAGATTGGGTTTGAGCAAAACCTTTTGTCCGCTAGAAAACAGGGAGCCTTTTTCGTCTATTACCGATAACGCATCGCGGACAAAAGATTCGATTTTGTCGAGGGAGTAGTTTTCAATTTTTTGTAAATGGACCTTGGATTTCATGCCATCTATTATAGCTATTTTAGTGAAATATTTTAAGGATAAATGATTCTGGCGATGGCGGATCAGGAGGGAGAATAGAGAGTGCTATATATACCCCGGTTTCTCAGCACATGTTTCACATAACGCCTTGTTTCGGGGTAGGGGATGGATTCAATGAACACATCTAGATCGTTTAAATGACCAAACCGTTTCAACCATTTTTTAAGGACATGCGGTCCGGCATTGTACGAGATTAAGATATGTGTTCCATTTCCACCAAAGCGTTTATTTAACTGGCTGACATATTTCACGCCCAGCCGTATGTTCAATTCGGGCTCGAATAGCACATCGGCTTCAAACGGTTTTTTCAACTTGGTCTTTGGATAAAGCTTTTTGCCGGTAGCTGGCATGATCTGCATGAGCCCACGTGCCCCAGCAGGGGAAAGAGCCTTACTGTCGAACAGGCTTTCCTGCCTTATAATCCCACTCACAAAAAAAGGATCGACTTTTCGATACTTTGAGTTGGAAACCACGGCCTCCCTGTAAGCAAGGGGAAAAAAATATTTCCAGAAACGGGAGGATAGAGTGCGCTCGCCCGATTTGGTGGCAAAGTCTTTATACAATTGTAATAACTTGAGCGATTCGGAATAGCCGTCGGCTTTATGATAGAGATTTGAAAGCCATAATACTCCGGTCAGATTTTTTCGAATAGATTTTTCAAGTCGCTGTATTTCTTTCCGTGCCTTTCCGGTCAGCCCGATTGCAGATAATTCCTGTGCCCGGATATGATAAAACTTTTCTCGGTTATCGAGGGCTCGCCCCAGTGTGACAGGATTTTCGGGTGCACTTTTTTCTGAGTTGCTTTTAGGAGAAGATACTTCCTGTATTTGTTCTTTGGCACGGATTCCGTGGAAGGTGTAAGGGTAAAGAGTGGCAACGTTAGTCAAAAGTTCCTTGGCTTTTTCCTTGTTGCCGAGTTTTTCTGCTGCTTTGGCGCTCCAATACAAATTGTATTCGATAAAAGGTCCGTTGGGGAACCGTTTGGCAACGTCTTGAAATCGCTCAAAAGCTTTGTCGAATTTCCCATCGATATAATTTACCCATCCAAGTCGCCAGCCTGCCCATTGACCGTAAAAATTGTCAGGATATTTTTTTAGAGCCGCTTGGTATAGTTTCAAAGATTTGGGATAGTTTTTTTGCTCTTCATAGATTTTTCCAAGAAAAAATAACGCTTTAACAGCTCGCTCCGAAGAGGGATCTTCGTTGGCAACTTCCTTAAAATATTTTGCTCCGGCGAGTGGTTTCCCAAGGTTCCAGAGGTTGCGGCCAATGTTGAATTTGGCCTTCTGGATTTTTGCATGATGTGGATAGAGCTTTGAGAAATCTTGCAATGCAATGTTTGCCGTTTTTCTGTCACGCAATCCGCGATGAGCATTGGACAGGAAGAAGTAAAACCTTCCCGGCATGAGATTGGTGGATTTTTTAATCTCGCCAATCTCAGCGATGATTTCTTTGTAGCGAACGCCTTTGAACAATTGTTCGATTCGTTCGGTGTGTTCGCGTAAAGTCAGCGGAAGGTTTTTTACTTCTGGCGATGCAATGAGTTTTTTTATTGAGGCTTCGGCACCAGCGGTCAACTCGTGATTGGGGTACTTGATATAGAGTTGCCGATAATTCAAATAGGCATCTGTTTTTTTTTCAAGTGTATTCTGATGCTCGGCTAACTTGAAAATAAGATTGGGCAGATATGAGCGGAAACTTTTATGACGGAAAGAAGTTTTCAAGGCTGTAATTGATTTTACTAACACGTCAGTGGCTTGAGTGTGAGATTTGGTTTGTATATAGGTATCAGCGATAATAATCTGTGCTTCCGGGTAGAGTTGTGTTTCAGGGAAATCTTTAAGGAGTTGTAGTGCATGTGTTTTTGCCTGCTCATACTTTCCCCCTTTGAATTCTGCCTTGGCGATGTTTAGAAGGATGTAATCGCCAATCTCCGGATATGTTTTCAGCAGAGGCGTTAAAACTCCAATGGCCTTTTCATGCTTGTTGTTCTCTATATGAATGAGGCCGAGCAAAAACCGCGAGCGTTTGTTTTCTATGGAATCCGGCGCGGTATTTTGAATAGCGAGAAGTTGATTTTTAGCTTTGGCCCATTCCTTCTTGAGAAAAAGATTTTTGGCCTGTTCAAAATCCTCAGTTATATTTTTGGCCTCTGTTGCAGTTCCGAAACCGAAAGAAAGAAAAATAGCTAAAAGACAGGCTGCTACATTCGGCAGGCGAGAGAGTAGTTTATCGCTGAGAGATTCGGGAGTGTCTTTTTTATCTACAGTGATGGTTTGCGCTTCTGGCATTTTTCGAAACCAGGTGAGTTGGCGTTTGGCATAGTGACGGGTTTCCCGTTTTATTTCATAAATCGCTCTTTCCAACGTCAAGTCACCCTGGTGGTATTGAGTCATTTGAGAATAGCCGATACTTTTTAGAGGTTTTAAGTCAGGCGAAAATCCGCGATCGAGAATATTTTTGACTTCACTTTCCAGTCCGGCTTCGATCATATCATCCACACGCTGGTTAATTTTTTCATAAAGCTCTGCCCGGTTCCACTCAAGAATGAAGGTGTGGATAGGGAAACGGGTGTCTGTAGGGGAGTCTTCTTTGTGAAACTCTGAGAACGGTTTCCCGGTTTCTCTGTAAACTCCTAAAGCTCTTTCGATTCTCAAAGAATCGGTTTCCGAAATTTTTTCGGCAAAATCAGGATCTATTGCTTGTAAACTTTTATAAACTTGTTCAACTCCTTGCTGCAGAATTTCTTGTTGTATTTTTTTTGGGTTTCTTCAGAAATTTGGACAGCGCAGTCGTAGTCCTGAATCAGTACTTTCAAGTAGAGTGCAGTGCCGCCAACAACGATGGGGATTTTATTGCGACTCATCAGATCGTGTATGACTGCCGAGGCCTGCGTTTTAAAATCGAAGGCGTTAAATTCTTCGTCGGGTTCCAGGATGTCGATCAGATGATGCGGAATGTCCTGCCGTGCGCTAGCTGAATGTTTGGCAGTGCCGATGTCGAAATATTTGTAGACCTGCATGGAATCCGCACTGATAATTTCCGTACTTAGTTTGCGTGCCAGTTCCAGAGCTGTTTCACTTTTTCCCGATGTGGTTGGTCCCGTCAATACAATTAAAGGAATCATAAATCTCCTGCATCTCCTTAGTATAGCTTCCGTCTTTATTATAAACGTAGAGAGGCGAATCGACTATTAAATCGCTTTTCTTTTCTTTGATAGCGTCTATGAGAAATATTTTAGCTTCCGCATTTTGGTTTCCGTGGATGAAGCGAATCCGACTGGGGAGTAATTCCCGGGATTCAAGCTCGCCTAATGTTTCTTGTAACCGGATGGGGGGATAAGCCAGAGTGATATGGCCGCCCTTTTTTAAAATGGGTTGGGCTTTGTCGAGCATGGATGGCAAGTTGAGCTTTAGCTCGTGTCGGGCGATGGCTTTTCCTGTATCTGGATTTGTTCGGCCTGAATTTATTTTTCGATAGGGCGGGTTAGACACGATCAAATCGAACGGCTCAACATCTACTCGCTGTGCCCACTCTAGAAAATCGTCGTTGACGATTTCTATTTCCATCAAATTTTTAGAAACATTTTTTTCTGCAATTTCAGTGTCCTGAATTTCTATGCCTGTTACTTTGAGTGTCGGTTCGCGAAAAACCATGAGAAGGGGGATGATGCCGCAACCGGTACCAATGTCGAGAACTTTCTGGCCGGGGAGCAATTGGGCAAAATCGGCCAGCAAAAAGGGTTCGATAGAGTAACGGTAACCGAAGTCATTCTGAATGAGGATCGGATCTTTAATTGTATTAGCAACGTTCATGTGGAAAAGGCGGTTTGACAATGTCTTTCACCTTAAAGTTTAGCGCATCCTATGTTGCGCATCAACTTTTTGCACATTAGAACTATTTGTTTATTAAGAGTTAATTGCTATACTGACACTTCAATGTCAAAGGGGATGCATAAGATTTATGGCATCATTCCTCCGCACGTCATCGCGAGTGACTGGAGGGAGCGCGGTGATCCAGATAGGCGAAACCTGTTTATTAGCTTTTTGGTCTTGCAAGGCCTCAAAAGCGGGTCGCCTAAATATTTTGTCTGGATTGCCACATCGCCTTCGGCTCTTCACAATGACAAAGGTTTCCTCCAGAGCAGTGAGGAGGAAAGTTGCAATTTGGAGTGACGGATGGATATTCTTGTGATCGAACAGGTTTGGGCAATTGTTTTGTTTTTGCTGGGAGCTTTTGTACTCAATACCTGTAGTCGTCTGGAAAGAAAAGAGCAGGAGTTTCTTAAAGATCCGCGTAACCGCTATGGCAAGCGAAAATCGGATATGGTCAAACCCAAAACACTTCGCGGTACCCTTATGACCTTAACGGGTACAGGCCTTTGCTTAAGCGGCATGATTCTTTTCGTGATGCACGTCTAGCCGGGAGGCCCGGCGGCCAATAGGTCGATTCCCGTAAACCGGATCATCACGTTAAAGCTTCTGGGAATGGTTCTTATGATCCCCTCTTTCCTAAAGAGGGGCTGGGGTGATTTACATTGCAGGTTTCCTGACCAGCAAAAAAGTTATCCGGTTGATTTAATCGTCAGCAAATGAGAATATCAGCCTCAAATCCAAACAGAATTTTCAGACAATAATAAAATGAAGCCTATATCTCCCTGCTATCTGATTCCAGATAACCCCATTGAACGAATAGAGGGTAAAGATCCCTTCCAGTTTAAGCCGTTCGTTGACACTTTTGAAACACTTGCCATGAACAAACATAATGGCACTCCCTTCACCGTGGTGATTGATGGACAATGGGGCTCGGGAAAAACGACACTTATGAAAATGACCGAGGCACGATTGAGTGAAAAGAAAAAAGAATTCGCCGACATGAGTGATAAAGAAAAAACCGAATTCAAAAAAACCTCTCGTCCCTGTAAAACTTTCTGGTTCAACGCCTGGAAATATTCAAACGATGACCATCTATTGACTGCACTTTTGCTGGTTATGTTTAAAGGGATGGAAGAGGACACAGGTTTTTGGGATGCGGTGAAAACCAAAATCGATGGTAAAAGTTTCCTTTCCGGTCTGGTGAACCAGTATTTGGGGAAATTGACAGGAGGGGATGCTACCGAATATATGCATGAATTACGGCTGGCAAAGAATTCCGCCTTTCTGGATGAGTTCACCAACCTGATGAAAATGCTCATTCGCAACTATTGTTCAGTGAATAATGAAGAAGACGGTGACGAAGAGGGGGCCTTTGTGGTTTTCATTGATGATCTCGACCGATGTCCCCCCGATAGAGTGTTGCAGGTTTTGGAAGCCGTAAAACTCTTTTTGGATATTCCCGGTTGCATCTTTTTTATTGGCATGGAAGTGAAACAAGTCGAACAGGCCATTCAAACCCAGTATGAGGTCGAACAAAAGCGCAAGAAATTCAACTCAAAACGGTATCTGGAGAAAATGATCCAGATTCATGTCAAAATTCCTCCGATTGCAGAAACCAATATGGAGCGTTATTTGGGGGAGCTCTATAAAAAATATAAATCGTATGAAGGATTTGAGGAAAAGTTTCCAGGCGGTGTAAAAAAGATTTTTCTTGCGGCAAACTATAAGACCCAGCGTGCCTTAAAACGAGGGATCAATGACTATCTCTTTTTGGAATCCCTCTGCGTAAACATGCCTGACATTGAAATTGAAAAAAATGACTGAAAAGAAGGAAATATCCCGTGAAGGTCTGGCCAAATGGACAGTGATCACCTCCTTGGACACAGAATTGACCGAGGAACTCGCTGAAAAACCATTTTGCCTCGCTGCCTGGGAAGACTACTGGTTGTGGAAGAAGGAGGCAAAAAATAAGAGGGCGTTTAAATGGGATGAGCGGGTACTATTTTGGAAAGATTTTTCCGATTGGCTGAATTCCTCTTTGGAAGAAGAAAAGGAGGAAGTGGTTGAGGTAGTTGCGGCCGGTACTTTAAAATATATGGCAAGTAATTTAAAACCTGAGAAAAGTAAATTAAAATCTGATAAGAAATTATTTGCTAACTGGTGCAGGTTTTATAAAAAATGGAGCGGGGAGAGTTTCTTTGATCAGAGCAAAGTTTTTATTATTGGTCAACCTTCTTTTACCTCAGAGGAGCAATGTGAGAACTACCAGTTTTTGAACCAGTTCATTGTTTCACGCGAAGAGCCGGAGCCAGGACCGAAGCCAGAGAGTGGTTCCAAGCCTATTGGAAAGGGTCGTAGGGTCAAGGGGCATCGAATCGCCCCAGATGAGGGTTTGAGAGGAGCCGATCTCACGGGAGCCAACCTCAGAGGAGCTGACCTCACAAGAGCCAACCTCGAAGGAGCCAACCTCGAAGGAGCCAACCTCAGAGGAGCCGACCTCGAAGGAGCCAACCTCGAAGGGGCCGACCTCCAAGAAGCAAGGTTTTTCAAGAAAGAAATCGTTTTAACTAGAAACTGGCGGAAGGCAATTTTTAAGGAGGGAGTCATGGAAAAATTGGAAGAATTGAGCTGGGAAGAAGAAAAATAGGCTCTGATGGGTAACACTTTTATTAACACCCTTGAGGTAAATCACCCCGGCCCTCTTTGGGAA
>JAESTE010000042.1 GCA_016763735.1 Nitrospinaceae bacterium
ACAATCCGCCATAATAATCATACTCCATGACCGAAGAAATATTTTCCCGTAACGATTCGTAAGTCTGGTTGATCCGTGTGATCAATGGAATCTCAAGGCCGGTCATGAATCCGATCATGCAGGCGATGCCATAAACCACCAAGCCAAAATGAATCGTATAGGACGAAATCCAAAAACAGAACATGGCGGAAAAGGTGCAAAGAAACGATAGACCAAATTCGATCAGCACAAAGCGGTCGAGAAGCCGGGTTTCATATTTCCTGCTATAGCGGCTTCCCAGCCCCATGGAGAACAGCATCAGGGAGATCACTATTGTCCATTGTAGAATTGAATCGCCCAAAAGATAACTAGCTAAAGTAGCCAGGGTATACTCTGTCACTATCGCGGCGCACCCGGTAGCGAACACACAAGCCTTCAACACAAAACTCAAGCGACGGAGCTTGGAGTTTTCGGGGCTATCTATGGAGGTTGTCGGCATGAATTAACGGTGCCTGAAAGAAACTCAAATGCACCAAGTGATGAGGAAAGAGGCACCGATGTAGGACGAGGCTTCCAAAAATGCTGCGCCTTGGTTGGGTTTCACCTGGTTCACCAGCTCATCGGCCAAGCTGCGTCCCGGTAAAAGAATGCGGTCTGTGAGAATACGTGCAACGGGAAGGAGGATGAGCCCTACCAACATGTAAAGGGCAAAGGTCGTTAAGTTTTCTTCCCAGGAAATAAAATTTTCGGCAGAAGCCACGCGCAGCAAATTGCCGATGCCTATCAGCGCTCCGGCAAAGCCGATGCCCACGGCAACATTATCTTTTTCAATATGCTCGTGAATATTGTAATTCGTAATGAGGTTATAATATTTGCCGATGAGAATGAGAACGGTTTGGCCCAAAGCCCAAAATGCAATGGCTGTAAAAATAGACCCACCCTCTCCAAAAACAGCTCCGAAGATATTGAGTCCTGTGGCCACAAAAACAGCGAACTCGACCACACCGGTGCCAGAGTTTTGATCCTCCAAAATCTCTTTGCGAATATCAAATTCAGAAAGAATGAAACGGTCATTGATCAAAGCCGAGAGGTTGAGCAAAACAATCGCCAAAGACCCATAAACCAGCAATCGATCAAGTCATTTGCCAGCCCTGCCGATGGCCCCGCGATCACTCCACCAATGGAGAACGTTAATCCTAGATAATAACCGCACAGGACAAGGGCCAACGCCATATTGTCTTTTTCCACCAGTTCATCTTTGATGTTATAACTGCGACGAAAAAGAATAAACACCAGATGCCCGACTGCAAAGACAGCAAAGCAAGAGCCCAGATATATTAATGAAGATAAGATGTGTTCTAAATTCATAATCATTTACCGAAACTAAAGCCGCGGCTTCTAAAGGTGTTTTTGCTCCGCCCCATGCGTTGACTAACTTTATTCTTGAAGCGGTTTTGTGATCGGGCTTTTTTAGCCATTTTTCTTTTGAAAAAATCCGGTTTCTGTTTTTTTGTTACCGTCCCGGCGGTTCCATATTCCCGCTTCGGCCCATAATAGGCCCGACCCGTGCTGTTGTAAGAGGAATAATTGTTATAGTGGTTTCGGCTGAGCCCATATCCAGCCCAGTTCATCACTTGAGACATCAGCATGTATTTTCCGTAAAACTCCCACATACTGCCGCCGCTATCGTTATTCCGCCAACGACCGTATTGAGAATTTCCAACATATTGGTAGCCGTTTGGAAACGGTGTGGTCGATATGGTGCCATCGGCAGTTTTAGAGGCCAAGCCCATGCCGAGATACGCTGCATTCTTTTTAAAATAAGATTTATCGACTTCGACGAAGGGACGCATCGTTTTGTGTTCACCTAAATCGACACGGTATTGATGGTAGTAAGAAGGAAAGAAGTTGCCTTGCTCGCGCATATCATTAAGGATGATCGCGTACTCCCTTTCGCCTTGCAGTTCTTTCTGAATTTTTTCTACCGGATTCTGCCCAACCCCACAACCCTGAAAAAAAAGAGCGACGGACAGCAAAAGGAGAAGAGAAAATTTTTCTCTAAGCGATAATGTGGAGTTGTTCCGATTCATTGTAAAAAAATCAATCTAAGAATCCTTCAGGTTAATACTTTATAAACAGTAACCCATCATATCAGTTCCGCTAGAATATACATACGTTTGTTTAGGAAGAGAGTTTTTATTTTATATAGTAAACCGCTATAATCAGACCATTATAGCCGATGGGAACCTAAAACATGTATTTTCATTATATTAAACGCGTCATCAGAAAACTCAGACAACCCGACTTCCGTCTACTTTTCGGTTTGGGACTGATCTTTTTGTTAATGATCCTGATTTTTGCGTCCGTTCTTTCCACCTATGAAAAGAATATTACATTTGCAGACGGATTGTGGACCGCTTATATCACTTTAACCACGATCGGATATGGGGATGTTTCAGCAGCGACCCCGCAAGGACGGTGGGTCACGGTTTTGACCTCGATGCTGGGTATCGGTTGCTTCGGAATTTTGACCGGGGTCATTTTGGAACGGGCCATGCAAAGGAGAATGAAAAAAATGAAAGGCGAAGGCAAGTATACAGGCAAAGGACACTTGATCATTGTTAACGTTCCCTCCTATGCGGAGACAACGGAGTTGATGAAAGAGTTGGACCACAGTCCCGATTTTAAGGATATCCCCCGCGTGCTCGTAACCGCGCAATTACCCAATCAGGATAAAGAGATCCCGCATTTTTTATCGAAAAAATTAGACGCATTCATAATGGGTCTGCCTTCAGCTTTGGAAACATTGCAACGCGCCAACGCGAGCGAGTCCAAAGCATGCGTTCTCACCTCATCTGCCTCCGACCCGGCGATGGATGATACCAACACCCTGACAGCAGGTCTCATCGAAAAAAACTGGCCGCAAGTCATCACCGTCATGACCTGCAGTCGAGCAGAAACACTGGGTAACCTTAGCACCTTCGGTATTGATGGCGGCATCAGCACCACCGACCTGCAAATGGGACTCTTGGTTCAGGAATTGGAAGACCCCGGCCTATATAAAGTTTATAGCGAACTGTCAACAAACTCTGGCGGCAACCAAATTTATATCAGCCATTCGTCAATAGGGTCGTGGGAAGGTAATGACAAAGAATTCAGTTTCGGGAGTTTAAAAGTGGCCATTATTCAACTCAACCTCTCGATAGGGATTTTGGGCCTCCAAAAGAAAGAAGAAGATAAGCCGATTCTCAATCCAGAAAACAATTTGATTCTAGCTCCTACCGACCACATCGTTTACATGGCCAGAAAGCGCTTCGACTGGATGAAAAATAACGGCCCTATTCTCAAGCAAATTTACAAAGAGTCCTGATAGAAGACCGTTGCTTAAAAATGAAATCAACTATGATAAATTTATGATAGAAATTATCAAAAAGGGCAGAATTCATGGAAATAATAGAATCTATGGAGCGCCTCAAACATACTTATAATAAAATAGATAAGTGAAACCAGCCTGCATTTAAGAACTTCCAAAAAAAGTTAATTTGCCATTCGTAATCAGTAGGTCGGCGGTGTTACTCGATGAGTACAATTCCGCCCGCTGGCTCCATTGGATCAAATCTTTACGGCTTTTCCCATCTCGCCGATTTTTCCGACTATGATAAAACTATAATAGAAAATGTCCTTATCAAATTTATTCTTATCCTGCTGGTCATGAAACTAGAATAGAGTTTTTTGTTCAGCGCGAGGCTCAAATGAGTGTCACCTTGATAGATCGGTTTCGACAGGATCCCAGATATAGATGGGAAATGATTGTCTTAGGATGTATGTACATTGGCTACGCGGCACTTTATATGTGCCGCAAGACCGTGGTGA
>JAESTE010000043.1 GCA_016763735.1 Nitrospinaceae bacterium
GGGCGCCACCGGCATTTCCCTAGCCAACTGCCCCATTTTCAATAAATCAGCTCCCGTGAACACTTTCTGGATTTCCGGTGTCTCCTTTTCCGTGGTTCGATCCAGAATTTTTTCAAACTCCTCCTCGCTGGGATAGGGCACGATCAACTTGAAGAAGAACCGGTCGAGCTGGGCCTCCGGAAGAGGATACGTCCCTTCCATTTCCAAGGGATTCTGAGTCGCCAATACAAAAAACGGTAGATCCAGAGATTTGGTATCGCCGGCAACGGTGACCGTCTTTTCCTGCATGGCTTCCAATAGCGCACTTTGAGTTTTTGGAGTGGCCCGGTTGATTTCATCTCCCAACAGCAGATTACAGAAAATCGGCCCGGGAGAGAACTCAAACCGGGAGTGACCGGAAGCATCTTCGATCAGGATGTTGGTTCCGATCAGGTCTGCGGGCATCAGGTCCGGTGTAAACTGAATACGTTTGAATTGCAGGCTCAGGGCCTGAGAGATAGAACGAACCAGCATGGTTTTCCCCAACCCCGGCACACCTTCAAGCAGGACATGTCCTCCTGCAATCATCGCCATCAGGGTATGCTCGATAACTTCGTCCTGCCCGACAATCAGTTTTTGAATTTCTGACTTCAGTGTTCGGAATTGCAGTCGAAACTCCTCAAGATCTACAGAAAGAGCTGAACGTTCCCCTCCTGTCTCCTGTTTGGAGTTAAATTCATAGACGATTTTCTTGTCTTCCTGTTCTTTTTCTAATTCCTCCATCCTCTATTCGTTCGGTCGAATCGATTCAAAATACCGCTTAATTGACTGTCGATGCGAAAACGGCAGATTTTCATTTTCAATAGCCCGTTGTGATTGTTTTTCATACCGGCGAAACTGAGCCCGACTGATGCCGGAGTTTCCGTGTGCCCGGCCTTCTTCGGCTCGCAGCGTAAAGGTCTCCGAATCGCCTTCGCCAAGCATTCCCTCCACTTTGACGAGAACCCGGTTGCTGCCGAGTTGGGTTGGATCCCCGAAAGGATTATCTCCATCAGCGCTACCGGCTTGAGACCCAGGTTTATCCGAAGGCTGCCTTCCGGCCTGAGCCTGCATGGACAAACCCTGCCCGATATCCATTCCCTTTCCAAGCTGACTTTTTGCCATGCCCAATTGTTTCATCATTTTCTGCAACCCCTGTTGCTGTTTATCCGCAGCCGATTGTTGTGCCAACCGGCGCCCCATTCGATCCATTGCCTTGCTCATTGGATCGGAAGAACCGCTCTTGGCACCTTCTTTCATGCCTTTCATTGCCTGGGCCATATCCTTGTCCTGCTGCTGCTGAAACTTTTCCTCCAACTTGGAGAACCGTTCTGCTGCAGCGTCCCGGTTCTTGGCATCCAGCCTTGGAGCATCCGAATCTTCGAATTCCCGTGCCGCTTTCAAAGCTTCAGCAAGCGCTTTTTCAAACTCCTTTTTTCGCAAGGCGGCAGCGAGACCGCTTAATCCCTCGACAGGTTCAAAAGCTTCCGCCAATTCGGAAGCAGCCGATTCGAGTGATTGGGCATTCAATTCAGCAGCCATTTCTTCCAGACGGTCTTCCATACGACTGAGTTCGAGCATCATTTCCTTATCGGAAAGATCCCCCTCCTTCAGTTTCTCTCTCATAGGAGCCAATTCCTCCATCATGTTTTTCATTTCCTCTGAACCACTTTGATTGATTCGGCTCTCCCATTCCTGGAAGATGGCCTTGAGATCCTCAACCTTCTCCTCCGCTTTGGTGCTATCCCCCGCAATCAGTATTTCATCAGCATAGGCTTGATATCGCGAAGTAAGACCCGCTGAAAGAACGATCAGGCAAAAGATGGCCAACCAGAATACTCTCGGAATCTGAACCGGCCAGACGCTCTTCCAGTCAACAACTTTGAGCCGCTGAGCAGATTGCTGAAGCAGGCAATAACGCCACCCCCCCTTAATGAGTTGACGCAGTTCCATCGCAGAACGAATGGTATCCGGGAGTCCCGCCTTATGGTCCATGATGCGAAAGAGCCGTGATCGATCCAGTTTGGTCGCCCACCCCCAGGCGGTCACGCCAATCACCAGAAAAACAGCACTTACGCCAATAAAGGGCAAAACGGAAAGACCAAAGGAAAGGTAATAAACCGAAAGGTTTAATAGGGCGGCTGCAATGGCGATGACGATCGTCAACCGAGTCAGAATGCTCAGACAGTTTTCCAGACGCCATCGGGCAACTCCTTGCCTCACCTTGCGTCGCAACAATTTCCAGGATTCTTTTTCGGACATCATCAATTCAGTTTGCCATTCAAGTTGCCGGGATAACTTTCTGCAATAATAAAGCGGAAAGAAACAGAACGACCAGCAAGCCATTCATCAGCAGATCCGTCTGCGCAATGGCCAATGCGTCCACCAGAACGATGCCGGCCAGCAGCCCCCCGACCGTCTTTCCCACCTGAGGAGCGGATCTCCGAAAAACGTTTCGGAGACACCAGACGATCCATACACCACAGATCGCAGCAAAAACCAATCCCGTAATGCGGAAAGAACCTCCGTTAAAAAAGACACTGAGCAGAATCGGCCCTCCGAGAAGAAGGCACGGCCATGCCTTGAGCACGGGTTGACGGCTGCTTTCCAACCTGGCGAGATAGCTCAATCCGATTATGTAGACCGCCAAGGCGACGGAACTCCAGACCAATTGACCTAAGAATCCCCCCCGGTCTCCAGCCCAACCTGACCCGGCCGTAGCAGCAGTTAGATACAATACCAATCGGCAAACCGCCATGATCCAGGGTGAAAATTTGACATACTTATGAATGAGATCATAGGGAACGATAAATCCCAGCATGATAATTGACATTAAAAGAGTGGGTCTGCCCAAAAAGGCGGCAAGAGACAGTCCTGAGACAAACCAGACCACCGTCAATCCCCATACCAGTCTTACAGAAACAATCCCTGAAGGAATGGGTCGCTCTTTTCGAAATTGCCGATCGAATTCAGCATCGCAGGCATCGTTCATATACATGCCACCAATGTAGAAACAGGAAGCAGAGGCACAGAGCGTCAGGAAAAACTCAGTCAGTCCCCCTCCGGCAATCAACCATCCGGCAAGACAATTGGACCAGACTGTCGGAAGATTGGAAATTCGGCCCAAGACAAGAAAAGCCCGTAGTTTCTGCTTAAAACCTAGTGAACCACCCGGAATCCCCTGTTTCTTGAATGCGACAACTTTCGGTAGGCCGGGATCCATAGCTCAATCTGCGAGGTTCCTGGATTTTAATTCTCGAAGTATCCAGCGGTACTCCTCGACGAGCTGTTCAACAACATGACGACTTTTCATGGAATCCGGAAGCACCTCCCAAGTA
>JAESTE010000044.1 GCA_016763735.1 Nitrospinaceae bacterium
AGATTCAGAAGGCTTGGTATCCTCTATCTGAAATCCGTTAGGATCATGAAAAGTTTCGACTGCTTCACTAAAAGTCACCGAATGTTTTTTGAGATTGCTTATCTCCCTGGCAGCATCCCACTCGAATTCCATAATCCTAAATTACCATATTCTACCATATCAAATGCACATTCCAATCAATCAAACAACCCCAGCCCATTAACATGCGAGTTTCCTGATAGGAATGCGTATGGGTGCTAAATCGCCAGTTCGTATACGATAATTCACTCAGGGTGAAAATCTGTTTTCGGGTCTTTTTGGGTGGTTTATACTGATTTTACTTGCCTCTATACGATAATTTAATCAGGGTTGTGAGATAATCTACTCAGGAATATTGTTGTGCTTTTGAGGGAGTTTAAAAATGGTAAAAAAGAAAGTAAGCGAAAAGAAAGAGACGGTGGAAGAACAGCTGAAGCTGTTCCCTGGTTTCGTTGCTTTCACCGAAGGAAAGGATGAACTCAACATCGCTGAATTCCCTATTGCCGCGCTTGCCAACCGTCTCAATTCAGACATCAAGACTATCACCTACGAGGACGAAATCACCGACGCAAAAACCGGAGAGCTCGTTCCAAGGAAACTCGTCATCACCGGCTCGGACGAATACGGACTTCCGACTTCCTTTGACGATGAAGTGATTCTTGGACTCTTGAATCTAAGTCGGATGCAGGGATTCATGGAACGAGTGGTTACTTTCAACCGCCACCAGATCATCGCGGTGCTTGGCTGGTCAAACCAGGAATACTATTACGATCGCATAAAGGAATCGATAAACCGGTGGCTCGGAGTCTCGTTTTACTACGATAATGCCTGGAGGGACAAAGGCGAAGGCACATGGGAAAGTGGCGGATTCCACTTGGTGGACAATGTAACCTGGGGCAAAAACGGCGAACCCTCGACGGTGACTTGGAATGAGAAGATTTTCGAAAGTTTCAAACAGGACAACCTAAAATCCCTGGACCTGGAAACTTACAGAAAACTCCATTCCCCGACAGCAAGACGCATCTACTGTTTCCTGGACAAGAGGTTCTTCCAGAGAAAGCATTGGAAATTCGACCTCTCACATTTTGCTTACAACAAAATCGGACTCAGCCGCACGGCCTACAAGGATATGGCACAGCTCAAGCGGCAACTTAAACCGGCAATCGAACAATTGGAGGCTGCTCAAATCATCATGCCCTGTCCCGGCGAAGATCGATTTACAATGATTACCAGGGGTAAGTGGAACATACACTTCCAGAAATTTTTAAAGACACCTCGGGACCCAATGAACATTGAGATCGAGGAAGAGGAATCGGAACTCGAATCAAAGCTCGTCTTTCACGGCGTGGGACGCACTCAGGCACGTAAATTACTCGCTCAATTCGGAGATGATCACGTGAAAGAGCGACTGGAATGGCTCGACTACCGGATAGTGAAAAAGGACACAGGAGGCATTAAATCGATTCCAGCCTACTTGGTAAGCTCTATCACCGACACCACCTTCTTCACCAAGCCGGATGGTTTCAATAGCGAAAAGGAGAAGGTGGATGGTGAGGCTCAGAAAGTCGCTGGCGCGAGGGAGAGGGCTCAGCTTGCCCAACGGGAGGAGCAGGAGAAAAAATCCCGACAGGAGGCTGTTGAGGACGAAATGCGGGCCGCTGAGAAATTTTACGAGACCCTTCCGAAACAGAAACAATCGGAAATCAGAGAAATTGCGCTGGATAGCTGCATGTTTGATTCCCCGGCAATCCGCAAAATGCTGGTATTCGCCAAGGTGGCCGAGATGCTGAAAAATGGGGATCTCATGGTGTCATAGGATCTCCGGGAAACCTCGATCTGAAACTATTCAGACGTTACGGCACATTCAAAAAACGGAATCGCATATTGGCCTCACAGTTTCTTACGCAAGCTTGTTTATGAAGGAGTTACGTGAATGCATGGATATATCTCTTGTTTTCATCACTCATAAAACCTAAAGCGTTTTGAAGATCCATTTTCCGTTCTGTATTTAGAGCACTATGGAAGCTCAAAATATAAGTGAAATAACGGATAGGATTTTACACGACTTCGAGAAATTTTTTCCCGAAGAACAGAAAGATCCGGTAGCCGTCCTTTTGGGTTCCCTGAAGAAAGGCGTTACCGAAAAGAAAAGCCACGCAAAATCCGAAGCCGCTCGAAAGAATGGTTCAAAACCTCCCCGCCCCGGTAGCCGCCCCAGAGGCAGACCTCGGAAACGGGTTTGACTGAAATTTCTATCCTGAGGGGGCAAGGCCAAGAGGTCCGGTAATCTCACTGTTCGAGTGGTGGCGGTCACTGAATTACAGTATCTCCAGCAACGCAGGAAGGCTGGTGGCAGTGATCTGATCGGTCATCGGGAAGGTGTGTTTACCCGGGTGAACGACGTAGAGATGATCCAATCTGAGATCCGCCAGGGCGACACCCATGGATTTGGTAACGCGGGGGCGCTCGGAATACTTGAATTCAAATCCGAAGCGACGACCTTGGTGAAAAACAAGCAGATCTAGTTCAGCGCCGGAATGGGTTGCCCAGAAGTAGGCTTTCCGGTCGCCGGTGATAGACGGAATTTGCTCCATGGAAAACCCCTCCCACGAGGCTCCCAGCTTCGAATGAGACTCGAGTGCGGTGTTGCTCTGAATATCGAGAAGGGCGTGAAGGATACCCGAGTCCCGGATGTAGATCTTAGGGGATTTCACCTGCCGCTTTTTCAGGTTTTCAAACCAGGGGGGAAGCTGCCGGACAACATAGGTGCCGGATAGTATGTCGATATAGCGACGAGCCGTCGGTTCGGAGCTGCCAAGCGATCGAGCCAGCTCTGAGACCTTGAGGATCTGTCCGTGGTAGTGAGCGATCATCGTCCAGAAGCGACGCAGCGTTGAAGAGGGAATGTTGATGCCCAGCTGGGGAATGTCACGTTCCAGGAAGGTGCGGAAAAAGTCCTCGTGCCACTGGCGAGCGACTTTATCACTGCGAGCGAGGTAGGCTCTGGGAAAGCCTCCGCGCCACCAGTGGCTGGCAAGGTTTTCAGATCCGAGCTCGGTGAGGGAGAAACCGGAGATATCGACGAAGGAAATTCGTCCGGCCAGAGTCTCACTGGCGCCCGCAATCAGGTCTGGAGAAGCACTGCCGAGAATGAGGAATCTTGCCGGAAGATCCCGGCGGTCGGAGAGCACGCGCAGAGTCGGAAAAAGTTCCGGCATACGCTGAATCTCGTCAAGGATGATCAGCCCCCGTAGGGGTGAAAGCCCCAATTCAGGATGAGTCAATCGGGTAAGGTCTACTTGGGATTCCAGATCAAAGTGATGAATCGTTTCATCGGTCACCGATTGAGCCAGGAGTCGGGCCAGAGTTGTCTTGCCGGCTTGACGCGGACCGGAAAGTGCGACCACCGGATTATCCTGTAATCGGTCGCGAATCGTTTCAATATAGCCCTGACGATTAATAATCATATCATTGAAATACTAAACAACAACTTTAGAATTTCAATGTTAATTTCGGGCGTGAAATAGTAAGGCACCGGGGCGGGCGAAAAAGAAAGCACTAGGCCTCTCTCTTTTAAGTGTATGCTTATGTGTATATACTCACAATTCTACCGTGGAAGAAGTAAAACAAAACAACAGCGATGTTCAGTGCAGCGAGATTGAGGCGGTGGACTGGGCTCGTGATAATCGTTCTTGATACCAACATTTTAGTCAGTGGTTTGATTTCACGGACAAGCTCCTCCCGGAAAACTCATTGAAGCTTTCAAGGCCGGGTGGTTTACATTTGTAACGTCAAAACCTCAATCACCCATCGTTTTGCCTTCTGATTCTGAACTCGCATCCGACCCATCGTTTATTTTGTAAATCATTCTCCAACCGCTCAAAAATAAATTCGCTATACATACTCCAAGTCTACAACATAAAAGAAATCGCGGCAGTGGGGAAGCTCAGCAGCAAAGGCTGAGCAATACTTTCAGATCTATTTAAATTAAAAAATGAGGCGATCACGTACATGGAAAGAAAAAAAGCGGCAGCTTGTCGAAAAATTCGCGGATGCTTCGATGTTCAGCAGACTTGTCACATTCGCTTTAAATGACGTTGGGTTTCGAATAGCCATTCTGCTCTCTCCTCTGATTATTCTTCTTCCAATGATCAGCCTTACGAAGATCTGGACGGTTTCGCCCGAAGGCTTCAG
>JAESTE010000045.1 GCA_016763735.1 Nitrospinaceae bacterium
AAGTCCATTCCCAGTATGGTGGCCGCCCCAAGAAAAAGAATATGGAAAGATAACAGCGCACCCGCCTCTTTGAATTGCTCTCCATACACCATTTGAATTAAAGGTTCGGCATTAAAAAATGCAAACACAAAAATGGGGACGGTGAGAAAACTTGCGAATCCTACTATCTGACACCAAATTTTACTCATTCCTTTTTCAGAATTCCGCGCATAGGTTTCAGTCAAAATAGAGAAGGCCATTGGCCCCACCCCCATCATCACAAACGCCAACATACTTCCGAGGCCCGTTGCCAAATGGTAAAACCCGATTTTTTCCTGAGCCACTTGAAAATAATTCATCAGCATGATATCGCTTTGCGTTATCAACCCGAAACTGAATAACGTGATCACATAAGATGCCCATGCCAGAGATGGCAGCTCTTTCAAATCAGGGGTCTCGGTCGCTCCCTTAAGATTAGGGCATACCAGACCCATATAAACCAGGATGTTGATTGTAGTGGAAATAATATAGGCGTAGAGAATGCCATAGATCCCATAATCCAGAACAATGAACAGTCCCAGAAAAGCCAGGTTCAAAAAAGCGCATCCGGTTTCAGCCATCGATACGGTTTTGTATTGCAACCGCGTCATAAAAAGAGGGCTTAAAAGTGAATTTAAAGAAATGATCAAAAAATAGAAAATGAGAACCAGACGATACTCCATCAAATGTGGAGTTCCCATGAAATCCATGTAATAAGGAAGGCAAACATAAAGCAAAGCGCAGAATAATATAGAACTGGCACCGCGTATTGCCAGCAACCTCTGAATCAGATATCTTGCCTGTCGACCGCTAGGATCGAGAACATTCAATTCAGGAATCTTTTTGTTGATGAGGGTTTCTAGTCCGAGCTGATTGAGCAGTCGAACAAAAGTGGGAATCACCAGAAGAGTCGCATATACTCCCAGCCTCTCTTTGCCAAGGTAACGGGCGAGAAGAACCGAAATGCCAAAGAGAAGGACCTGAACGCATACCTTACCGAGAACGTTCCAGGAAATGTTTGATATGAATCGCTGAAAGGAAGACAAATGCGGTTACTCCAGATAGGGCGAGAACCCCAAAAATGATTCGAGCCCAGACCCGATTTTAAAACATTACACGTTCTGGACGGCTTATTATACACTAGGCTTTACAATTATTTGTAACCTCAAAAAGGAGAAAGACCCTTGCAGTATAAAGTACTTGTCGTAGCAGAGTTTAAAGGGCTAAACGAAGATTCCCTTGCCGAGGCCATGGGCAGACTGGAAGAACACGGAATGGAAAAAATTCCAACATTAAGTTCTACCTGGGAATTCACCTGTGAAGCAGAAGATGAAACCGATGCCAAGGACAATGCCATACAGGCATTTATCAATGTTGTCCGTACTCATCCTTGCGAGCTAGGGTTAGTCGTGCAAGCTGGGACCTCCCAGATTTTGCGACGCAAGAAGAAATTCGAGCCTTGAAAACAGCCCCTGTGGTATCATGGTTATTGATCCAAACAATACGGGAATAGCAGAGCTTTTCATAACCCCGAGGTCCTTCGATGAATTCAGGATGTCACCCTAAAGCCCCGCTACCGTCATGCTGAGCTTGCCGAAGCATCTCGTCTTCTCGTTTTTGCGATATATGCAAAGCTCTCCCTTCACAGGGACTTATTGCTATAATTCGTCACTCAAAATGCCTTTGGGAGAAAAACCTTGAATATAATATTGAACAGTTATTGCAACCTAACCTGCAATTATTGTTTTGCAGACGAATACATGGAAGAGACGGTAAAGACACCGGGCAAATCCATGGAATACGATTATTTCCTCAACGATTTTCTGCCAAAAATCAAAAATACGCCGATCATCAACTTTATGGGTGGCGAACCGACCTTGCATCCCAAGTTCACGGATATTTTTCGCAACACTTATGATGACATTTTACCCTATTCACATCTCAGTGTATTTACCAATGGCCTGATGCCAGATAAAGCTTTAGACCTGATGCTAGAAATGGCGGGTACAAACGGTGCAAGAACTAAAAACGTCGTCTTCGCTATTCTCTTGAACTGGCAGACAATGGAGAACATTTCAGAAAAAAATCACGAGCGCTGTAAAGAAGTGGCAGAAAAAATGTTACGCACAAACGGTTACAGTGTCACTTTCAGCCTCAACCTATACTCAAAAGATCAGGATCTGGAAAAGCAGTGCGAAGAGATCGATGCCATCTATCAGAAGGTCGGACTGCCCAAAGACAAGCTATACAAGATTCGGGTCAGCCCGGCGTTTCCAATCATCGGTGGCGAATCAAACGTTTATCTACCCATTCGCGATTACCCAAAAGTTGGCAGGCAAATGCTGAAAATTCTGCAACGCTTTCCACAAATGTGTTTTCGGTTCGACTGCTCGTTTCCGCCTTGTTTTCTGGATGAAATTGAGGAGGATCAGTTCTCGCTTACTGATCGATTTTATTACCATGGCAACAAACAACTGCCGCCGACAGAGGAATGGAAAAATAACGATTATTATTTTGGTTGTGCCGATGGCAGCCCGATGGATATCGATTCAAAAGGTGATTGCTTCAACTGTTTTCCGTTTCACAATTTAAAACTGGGCAATGTTTCGGATTTTAAGGAAGTGAATTCCATCGCTATGGCACAAATGGGGTCCAAATTTTTGAGCACTGTGTTCGAAAAGACCAAGGTAAAGGAGCCCTGCAAATCCTGCCCCCACTATATGGTCCGATGCACAAGCGGATGTTTTGCCTACAACTTCATCGATGATGAAGAACTTGCAACAGTGACTAAAGAACCCGATTCAGCTTGATTTCCTGGCAAATGATGCCAACGTGGAATCCTTCATAAGTTCCCACAGGACCAAATACCAGCCCCTTTTTAAGAGACATATCTTCAAGTCCATCCATTATAAAATCATTGAGTTCGTCATTGTTCAAAGTTTTGAAACCGCCGCGAGGCTGGCGCGGATCATTCTTGTTCCAGCCCACTTCCAGCCAGCCCAGGTTTCCCCCATCCTCTTTAGATTCAGAGCAAATGCTGTACTTCTCCGTTAACTTCATCAACATTTGCGTCCGTGCGGATTGGTTGGGCAAGCTTTCAATCGTTTCTTTCAAAAGTTTGGCTACTTCTTCTTTCTCTACCAAAATATGACGTATCTGTATCTGATGGGTCGCTCCCGCCATGGTTCCCCCGAAAATTAAAAAATAAAAGAAGCCAATATAAAGGATTTACTCCCCAATTACCACCCGATAGCCGCAGGGGCGACTGGCAAAAACTTTTTTCGGCTGACAAATAGCCGACACGGCACAACGCACCTTTCCCCAATTCCCTCTAGTCAGGCTTGATGAGGAATTGAATTTAGAGTATGTTTAGATACTTATGACAAATGATGATTCTAAAATTGTACTGGCATCGCAGTCGCCACGACGTGTGGAACTGTTAAAAGAAATATCTACTCAGTTCGAGGTGGCACCCAGTTCCATCGAAGAAGTGCTGGACCCTGGATTACGTCCCGAAGAAAATGCCCAAAATTTAGCACGCGCAAAAGCCGAGTCTATTGCACCCAATTTCCCAGACTGTTGGGTCATAGGTGCTGACACTCTGGTAACACTGGACCATGAAATTTTTGGGAAACCTGACGATGAAGAAGATGCCAAACGAATTCTCAAAAAGTTAAGTGGCAGGGAGCATATTGTCATCACAGGAATATGTGTAGTGGGTCCCAAAAAATCGCTCGACAAAGCAGTGTTTTCTCAAATCAAAATCAAACCCCTGACCGATCAGGAAATCGAAGACTACATCGCCACCGGCGAACCCATGGATAAAGCCGGAGCTTATGCCATTCAGGGAAAAGGTAATTTTATGGTGCGCTCTTTTTCCGGCTCCAAAAATAACATCATCGGGCTTCCCTTAGACGAACTTAAAATCCTGCTAAAAAAAACCTACCACCCTGCGTACCGCGGCAGTTACGGGTCAAAATCTTTTTAACCTCTTCCAGATTTTTAAAATAGACCTGTTACCAGCAACGGTTCACCACAGAAAGGTCTTGACAAATCAGGGGTTTTAGCATTTTTAAATTGCTTAGGTTCTTAAATTAACTTGCGCAAACTTACTGATTATAATCTAATTTAAGAAACAGATACTTTGTGAGCCACCAAAAGAAAACGGCTTGCTCTTTTGTTAGCCAGGTAGGAAAATGAACAAGCATCAAAATAATCACGAAATTCAAGGGCGTTGCGATAAATGCCAAGGACCAATCTTTTTGAACCGTTCAATAGATTGGTATGGCAATAGCGTTGTAACGCTCAATTGCTGGAACGGCCATTACAAATGGATCAATATAGAAAACCTGGATACATGCGAAGACCTCGCACCCGAAACCAAACGCGACTTGGTAACTCATATAAGTTTTTTCAATTTGTAATGCGCTCAGGTATTACCAGACTGAAATCTATTCTCCCCCTTCTTTTTCTAGCAGTATTTTCTTTTATTTCCCCTGCTCAGGCTCAAGACAATCCGCCTGCCAACATGGTTTTAATTCCACAGGGTTATTTTCAGATGGGAACTTCATCGGGCAATGACGATGAAAAACCCATGCACTTTGTCTACACCTCCGGCTTTTATATCGATAAGTACGAAGTCAGCAATCAGGATTACCAGGCTTTTATGGATGCCACCGATCACCCGACTCCTATTTTCTGGGATGACCCACGTTTCAATGATCCCGAACAACCGGTGGTCGGAGTAAGCTGGCACGATGCTATGTCTTTCGCAAAATGGAAAGGCCGTCGTCTGCCCACCGAAGCCGAATGGGAAAAAGCTGCGCGCGGCAACGATGGTCGTCTGTGGCCATGGGGTAGAAAATTTGATAAAGGATTTTTCTTTTTCTTCGTGAATATTTTCGGAGAAAACGATAAATACGCACATACCGCTCCCGTCAATTATTACCACTCAGGTATCAGTCCGTTTGGCTTATACAACACGGCTGGCAACGTGTGGGAATGGTGCCTCGACTGGTATGACGAAAATTATTACCGGGCCAGTCCCGAGATCAATCCTGAAGGCCCGCAAGGTTCGCTGAAAATGAAAGTTCTTCGAGGCGGTTCCTGGATAAACAGCATCGAAGGCGTAAAAGTGGTAAAACGCGCTCGCAATTTTCCACATATCAAAAATGAAATTTACGGTTTTCGAACCGTGCTTCCCCTTCCTTGAGTCTGCCTGCCAAAAAACTCGCGATTGCTTCCTGGTCTCTCTACGATTTTGCCAACACCATTTTTTCGATGAACGTGATCTCCCTTTACTTCGCGTTATGGGTGACTGTAGATCATGGCGGACAGGATATTTTATACAGCGTTGCCCTTTCGCTTTCTATGCTGGCCGTTGCTGTCAGCGTGCCCGTCTTTGGTGCCATCTCAGACACCACCGGCAAACGCCAACGACCGTTAGCATCGCTCACCCTTGTTTGTGTGATTTGCACAGCACTGATTGGTGGAACCAGTAATCTATGGGTTGGACTGATTTTATTTGTCATTGCCAATTATTGTTATCAATCGGCACTGGTTTTTTATAACGGTATGCTGCCCTCCGTTTCACAAGGTACCCATATTGGCCTGGTTTCCGGCTATGGCGTTTCACTCGGTTACCTGGGTTCCATAGCGGGGTTGTTGATGGTGAAACCGTTTGTTGAAGAAAGTGGTCGCTCGGCAGCATTTCTGCCAACCGCCGCGCTGGTTTTATTCTTCGCCCTGCCCTGTTTTTTTTTCGTTAGAGACCCTGAAAAAAAATCTTCGCCTCCTGTTCAGATCAAAAAAGTGTTTGCCACTCTTAAAGAAACGTTCTCGCGCATAAAGCATTACAAATTATTATTCCAATTCATCACCGTTCATTTTCTTGTTCTCGATGCGGTGAACACCATCATCGCTTTTATGGCCGTTTACGCTACCAAAGTAATAGGATTCAGTGGCAACGAAATAACACAATTCCTCATTTCGTCCACCGTGGGCGCGATGGTAGGCTCTGTTATCATCGGATTTCTTGTAAAACATAAAGGCAGCATCTGGTCCTACTGGCTAGTTCTGTGGGTTTGGATTGCGGCTCTCTCTCTAGCCGCCGTCAGCCAAAGCACGACCCTGTTCTGGTATGTCGGCCCATTAGCAGGAGTGGGAATGGGAGGCGTTTGGGTCGTCAGCCGAGCCATTCTGGTGGAATTGTCTCCGCCTGAAAAACTGGGAGAGTTTTTTGGCTTCTATAGTTTAGCCGGGAAAACCGCTTCTATTTTTGGTCCTATGCTTTGGGGTAGTGTTGTCTGGGCTCTGGATGCGACACAAACTTTGAAGTACCGTGCAGCGGTCACCTTGCTTCTTTGCATCGTCATCGCTGCGGCTTTCCTGTTCCGCAACTTCAGCCACAATATTTCACAAGCTAAACAATTCGATTGACATCCCCCTTATGAATGATAAATTTCAAACAAGTCTCAAATTCCCTCTACTGTAGAAAGGAACCCTCAATGAAAAGGTTCATTCCTTTAGTTTTTATATTCAGCGTTTTCTTTAGCAACCCAACCTCTTTGGCATGGGCGCACTCGGGCCATAAACATGACGCTCTCAAAATCAAATTACCCGAAGTCGTGGCAAAAGTGAATGATCACAATATAAAAAGAGACCTCATAACCCGGGAACTTAAAAAAGCCGCTGCCAAATACAAAAAACGTGGGATGTCTCTGACTGCCGATCAGGAAAAATCTGCTGCCAAAACACTCATCGAGGACGAAATTGGTCGTACTTTACTGGTACTCAAGGCAAAAGAATTGGGAGTAAAAGTTTCTGAAAAAATGTTATTGGCAAGACTGAAAGAGGTAAAATCCAAATTCAAATCCGATGCTGTCTTCGAGCATCGCCTCGCCGACCGGGGCATGACTGTTGACCAGTACAAGCAGGAACTGGAAATCGATATGTTTATGGATCAGATCATTAAGAAAGAGAT
>JAESTE010000046.1 GCA_016763735.1 Nitrospinaceae bacterium
AACGTCTGGTTCATCATCTGGCCGAACCAGAAAAAAATCATTGCCGGCGAACTCGAAGGCGATGCTCTGGCCAAAGCAAAAAGAATGGCGTTTCTTGCCAGCCGCACCAACGCATGGCTCTCCATCCCCATGCTGATCGGTATGATCGCTGCTAACCACGGCGGCATCATGTTCTAGCGGAGTACCTCCGCTGGTAGTAGGTCGGTGCGTTTATGAGCGAACTATTGCCATTGCGCTTCTAGAAATAGCTTTTAGGCCCCTCTGACAGAGGGGCTGAAAAATTTAAGGGGTTCGTCCACTGTCAAGGGGGCGAACCCCTTTTTGATTTTAGCCTCCTGATAATTCGAGCAAAGGTTCTTCAAATCAGCAAGGTTATTAGCCTCCCCCTGATAAGGGGGACTGAGGGGGTTGCTTTTCGAATAGCTCTGACGGTGGCCTGCTTATTCTATCGTCAATGCTTCCATAGGATCGAGTTTCGAGGCTTTGATAGCGGGGAACACGCCGAAAATAACACCGATTACCGCGCAAACCCAGCTGGCAGTCCATATGGAATCTTGATCGAGTAACAAGGTCCAATCGCCCCAATGGGTCAAGCCTAAGGTTAAACCGACACCGAGAGCGATGCCGATACCGCCTCCCAAAAATCCTATTATGAGAGACTCATACAAAAATTGACGGATGATATCGCTTCGGGTGGCGCCTACAGCTCTCCTTATTCCTATTTCCTTCGTTCTCTCTTTAACAGAAATCAACATAACAGCAAGTATCCCTATCCCACCTACGAGAAGAGAAATGGCTGCAACACCCACAATCAGTTTCGTAAACAGCTCCGATGTTTCGCGTTTCATCTCTTCCATATCTAACTGGCTGATCAAGGAAAAATCATCCTCCCTTTCATCATTTAACTTATGACTCTCACGAAGCAGTTCACGAATTTTTTCAGATGCTGGTAAGATATTTTCCCGACTGGAAATCTTCACGAATATGCGGCTGACATGGGTCTGATTGACAATGCGCCGCATCAAAGTCGGTAAGGGAATAAAGATTAAGTCATCCTGATCCAATCCGTTGGTATCAACCCCTTTTGCCTCAAACACCCCAATAATTTTAAAGGGGATGAAATGAACTTTAACCACTTGCCCTACTGGGTCTTCCTCACCAAATAAATTTTTAATAGCCGTTTTTCCGATTATCGCAACCCGACTTGCCGTTTTTAAATCCCTTTCAGAAAACATCTCTCCTTTTTCTATTTGATATCCTCGTATCAAGGGAAAGTCGAGTGTCGAACCAGTGATAGTTGTTTCGGCGGCGTTGTTACCAAACTTCGCGTTCATGCGTTTTTCTTCATGAGGTGCTACCAATTCCACTTCTTCAATTTCATTTGCAATGCGTTCGGCATCACGCGGCGAAAGAGTAGTCACGTTTCCTGACAACCGCAATCTACCACCACGTCTTTTCATTTCTCCAGCAGTAATGGTGACCAGATTCTCACCCATCCCCGCTATAACGTCCATCACCTCTTGCTGTGAACCTTTGCCGATAGCAACCATGACAATGACAGAAGCGATAGCAATCAAGATCCCTAATGAGGCCAATAACGTACGGGTTTTATGTGCGAGGAGTGCGGTGACGGCAATTGCGAATGAGGAAAAGAGATTCATAACAATACTCAGGAACGAATTGCTTCTTCAGGACTCATTAAAGCGGCTTTACGTGCAGGATGAATTCCAAAAACCAAACCGATTAATGTACAGAACACAAACGAAAGCGCAAAAGGTTCCCATGTAACCTGGGTAGGTAAAATGTCGAACCGTTGTAATCCAAAAGAAATACTCAATCCCAGTCCTATACCCAGAATTCCTCCAAGTAACGAAACCAGAACCGACTCGAATAAAAACTGCAAAGTGATGTCGGATTTCCTTGCACCAAAACAACGGCGAATCCCAATTTCACGTACCCGTTCGCGGATGGAAACCAACAGGATATTCATGATCACAACTCCCCCTACCAAAAGCGAAACAGTGGATATCAGAATCAACATTCGGTTCATCGCCTGCGCCGACTCCGTCACCCACTCCATAATTCCCTCAGGCGTTATAAACCGAAAGTCATCTTCAGAAAGAATGGAAAGACTATGGTTGCGCCGCAAAACATGCTTCACCGCTTCCATTGTTTCAGGAACCTGCGATGCATCCAGCGTCACAACCTTGATGCTGTGCAAATGCCTTTCACGCGTCAACCGAGCCATTGAAGTGGTGAGAGGAATCAAAGCCCGGTCATCGGGATCATAACCACTTTCTGTCAAACCCTTTTCCTGCAACGAACCTATCACTTCATAAAAATTATTTTGCAACCGCACCATTTTTCCGATGGGGTCTGCATTTTTAAATAATTTCCGTACAGGCGTTGCGCCGAGCACCACCACCTTTCTTTTACGATCCATATCCGAATCCGATAAAAATACTCCGTCAACAACATGCCATCCCCGTGCGCGCTGCCAGTCGGGGGTCACCCCATAAACGCGGGTATTGGTAAATTCTTTTTTATTAATGATTTGCATGCGCTTTCTCTGACGTGGAACGACAAGTCGTACTGTGGGCAGTGCAAGTAGGTCTTCCGCATCCTGCAGCGACATGCTGGTGGTATTTTTAGATCGACTAAAAAACATTTTACCGCCCCCTGCGATGACAGAAAAAGACTCCGGTCCAAACCCCAGGTTCGCAATCCGATCTAACACTTTTACTTTAATTCCAAAACCTATGGCGACGATAACGGTGAGAGATGCGATTCCGATCATGACCCCAATCGTCATCAATAAGGTATTGCCACGATTTAGCCTGAGCCCTCTTAGAGCTTGCCCAAAGTTTTTAAAGATCCTCATTAAAGGTTTCCCGATAAATTAGAAGGTTGTCGTTTTGTATCAGAAGCTATCTCTCCATCGCGGATAGAAATAATACGATCGGCATGTTCCGCCACCTCTGAGTCATGGGTGATAAGAACTATGGTTTTTCCTTCCTTCACCAGCTTGTCGAAAGTCTTCATTGTTTCCATTCCATTTTTGGAATCAAGGTTGCCCGTAGGCTCATCTGCAAGAATGATGGGTGGGTTATTAATCAGAGACCGAGCAATGGTTACTCGCTGCTGTTCGCCACCTGAGAGCTGCCCCGGCGTGTGATGCAGCCTATGCTCCAATCCTACTTTGGCTAGAACTTCACGGGCGCGTTCTTTTATATCCGATGGGGGGTTCCGCGAATAAACGAGGGGAAGAATGACATTGTCTAATGCGGTGACTCCCGGCAACAAATGAAAAGCCTGGAACACAAACCCGATTTTTTCGTTACGAACGCGCGAAAGTTTTCGGTCGCTCAGCTTTCCCACCTCTTCGCCATCTAAAATATATTCTCCACTCGTTGGTTGCGACAGGCAACCGGCAATAGCCATGAGCGTGCTCTTGCCTGCACCGGAAGGACCGATGATACTTACATAGTCACCTTCATTGATGTGAAGCGTGATGTTTTTTAAAACCTGGGTCTCAAAACCAATATTGCGGTAGCTCTTGCAAATCGAATTCATTTCAAGGAGACTCACCGGGGCCTTCTCCCTCTTCTCTTTTTCGAAATCGGTTTGTTCGGGATGCCGACCTGATCTCCATCATCAAGACCAGATACTACTTCGATAACTTTGTTATCTCGCCACCCCAATTCAATAGGTCTGTCTACCAATTTACCGTCTACCAGCATAACTGTAAAAGTTTTCTTACCCTCTCTTTTAACCGCCGCTTTGGGTATGGTTAAAACATTCTTTCGTGTGCCAGTAGTCACTACCACATTGGCTGTCATCTCTGGACGCAGTTGGGAAATATTCTTTTTTTCAATATCGAGGATGACTTCATAGTTCACCACGTTGTCTTTGATGACTGCTTTCGGATGAATTTCGCGAACCTTTCCCTTGAAAAATTTTTCTGAATACGTATCCACCGTGAACAAGGCATTTTGACCGACCTTTATCCTGCCAATGTCCGTTTCATCTACATAGACCGTGACCTCCAATTTCCTGAGATCGATCAAGATGATAAAGGTAGGTGCACTCATACTGGCAACTACCGTTTCTCCTTCCTGCGTCGACACGAAGGCGACAACACCATCTATGGGAGCGGTGATGGTGGCGTATGTAAGCTGAATATCTTCAACATCAAGATTAGCTCTGGCCCGGTCAACCATTGCCTGAGCCAGTCGACTGTCATTTTCTAACTGGCTTTTCTTGAGTTTCAACTCCTCATTTGCAAGATTGATCCTGGCTTTTAAAACTTCCAGGCGCTCCTCCGCTTCGTCTACCACAGTATCTGCGATGAAACCTTTTGTACTTAGCTCAAGGTTTCTCTGCAGCGTTTTTCCCGCCAGTTTGAGTTGTACCTGTAACTCTTCGAGTTCGGCTTTCGCCATATTTATTTGCAGCGGTCCCTCAGCAAGGATTTTATCGAGACGCGCAATTTCTGCATTGAGATCTGCCTGGAACCGGGCTACTCGCGAAATCAAATCTTCGTGCTCGATGATGGCGATCATTTCGCCAGCGTGGATAAAGTCACCAATCTTCACCTGAAGACTTTTTACCTGACCAGAAATGCGGGCACCAATTTTTACCTCAGCACCTGTCTTGAGGCTCACTGTACCGGTTGCCAAAACTTTCTGATGAACATCTTGCCGGGTCACCGGTTTGAATTGGAAATCCTTTGCCTTGGGCTTTGTGGGCGGTTTCCCAAAAATCATCGCCTTGACCGTTTTTTCGATCGGAGCGAGTTTTCCTTCCTGCCAAAGCCAGGATATTCCAGCCGCAAGAACTACCAACAACAAGAGATTCCGGAGTGTTCCCGAAATCTTCATAAATGAACTCTTTTCGTTAAAGTGTATAAATTCAATTCTACCACAGCGAAGGAAGCAAAAATCCTATCCAGATATTCCATCGTTAAAAACCAAAATCTCCTAGATACTATCCCCTTCAAGGGTTGCTCTAAGTATGTTAAAATAAAGGCATTATCCTTCTATTGAAAAATCGGCAAAACGACTGATAACTTGAGCCATAACGTGTCTGAAACCCAAAATAGTTCTCCTGATTCAGCAGCCGCTACAAAAACCCGCCTCAAACGATGGTTAATAGGCTTTTTTGTGGTTTTTCTGATAATTGCCGTGGGTCTTTCATCTATCGATCTGGATCAGGCCAAAAACACATTGATTGATAAAATTTCCGCTGAAAGTGGGATGAGTATCGAAATAGAATCCATTGGATTCGGGTTTGCCCACGGTCTCGGACTCAAATGTAGCGGTGTCAAAGTGGTTACTCCAAATGGAGAAACCTATGCTGTCGATCATTTACACCTTCTGGCAGAATGGGCACCTCTTCTATTCGGCGAGTTCAAAATAAGCAGTGCTACTCTTGACCGTCCGCGGCTCACGCTAAAGCTTTCGGACTCTCCAGCGAAAAAACCCACCACAGGTAAAAAGGAACCCGCAGAAGCAAAACCCGGTTCAACATCGCCTGTTAAATCCGTTCAGGAAGCATTAAAAAAATCTCACCTCTCGGTGCGAAACTTTAAAATTTCAGACGGCCAGATAACCTTAATCCGCCCTGGGAAACAACAAAGTTTATTAGCCCGAGTCGACCTTAGCTTGCAACTCGAACAAATATCATCAGACCGGTTGGATGTGCTAGTCGATTACCTAAAAATAAATACTGGAGAAATTTCCATACAAGGAAAAGCGAAAGGTGAAAATCTGACAGCCGAAAATGCTCACCTATCTATCGATCTTGAAACCAACTCCTTTGACCTGAATGATATCAAATCAGTACTGACCTTTTTTTCTAAAGATGTCGAAAAAACTCTGGCAAAAATAACCGAACTT
>JAESTE010000047.1 GCA_016763735.1 Nitrospinaceae bacterium
AACGGATATTGAAAAACTGGCTGTTGCTTCTGAAAATAAAATTAAACTGATGAACCGTTTTCCGCCAGGTTATTTAGCGCTGTCGGCCCTTGCAGGAGCTTATCTTGGATTTGGAATCGTTTTAATATTTTCCGTCGGTGCTCCTTTAGCAGGAACTCAATTTGCTCCTTTCATGAAATTGATCATGGGGGTCAGCTTCGGTGTGGCCTTAAGTCTGGTTATCTTTGCAGGTTCCGAATTATTTACTGGAAACAATATGGTTTTTGCCATCGGAAAATTAAAAAATCGAGTGGGTATGGGTCCCATCATCAAGCTATTTACCTTCTGCTTCGTGGGAAACCTACTGGGGTCAATTCTCCTGGCTTGGCTGGTTGTGCAGGGCGGAAGCCTTTCAGCAGAGGCCGAAGCTTTGATCGTCAAGGCCGCCGGGATGAAAATGTCGTTGGGTGCCAAGGAGGCTTTTTTCCGCGGAATTTTGTGTAACTGGTTGGTATGCCTTGCGGTCTGGACAGCTAACCGAAGTGGAGATGATACGGCAAAATTGATTATGATTTTCTGGTGCCTGTTCGCTTTTATTGGAAGTGGATATGAGCATAGTATCGCTAATCAATCCTTAATGAGTCTTGCATTATTTTTGCCGCATGGAGCGGAAGTTTCTGTGGCAGGATTTATACATAATCAAATATTTGTGACAGCAGGCAATATGGTAGGCGGTGGTCTGATGGTAGGTATGGTGTATGGGCTTGCCCAATCGACACTAACTACTGAATCTCAAAAAAAACAATTGGAGCCAATAGAACAAAAGGAAGGGTGAAAGAACCTACTCTTTGAAATCAAATGAATATTTTTTATAATTAATAAAAAGACGATCTCATAACAACATAACTCGAAGATGAACTGGGTGATGTGCTGGAAAAGGCAAGGGACGGTAAAAAAAAATCTCAGGTCGATCTGGCCCGGGCTGCTCAAGTCAGCCCTGATGCCATAGCCCCGATGGGAAACTACGAAACGCTGCCGGACGACAATGCTATTTTAAATCAGCGTGTGTTTTGGATTTGCATGCTCTTTCGCTGATTGATGTTGCAAGAGGCAATTGGGTTCCGCGACCTTCTACACCCCACCCCCAAAAAAAAATTTTGAATATAGATGGGTCATGGCCTTGCGAATTTCCAGTTGGGGAATATATTGCAACTATGGACCCGGAAAAAGTCAATTACCATTATACGGATGACCTTTCCACTACTCCCTGGCCCTTGGGCACAAGAGTTTTGGTGACCGGGGCTAATGGCTATGTCGCGCATCGCCTGATTCCCGAGCTGTTGTTCCGTGGCTATACAGTTCGCTGTATGTACCGCAATAAAAGTTCGCCTGCCATTTTATCCCACCCGAAAATTGAGATCGTGTATGCAGATTGCCTGAATGAAGAGGAACTAAAATCGGCTGTAAGGGATGTGGACTACGCTTTTTATCTCATTCACAGTATGCGTGAAAAAATAATGAGTTCGTGAAAAAAGACCAGAGAGCAGCGAAAAATTTTCGCGAAGCGGCTGAACGCTGCGGTATTAAAAGAATCATTTATCTTGGCGGCCTTGGCGAAAAGAACGATCGTATGTCTTCACACTTGAGAAGCCGCAGGGAAGTGGGCTATATCCTCACGCAGGGAAGTGTTCCAATTATTCGTGTTCGCGCTGCCATCATTATAGGAACGGGAAGTGCGTCTTATGAACTTATGAAAGCCCTGATTGTGAATAACCGGTTCATTCCTTTTTTACCCGAATTCAATTCACGGTGCCAACCGATTGCTATTCGAGATGTGGTCAAATATTTGGTGGGGATTATGGAAACTTCGGGGCTAAGTACCTGTGTTTACCAGATTGGCTGTAAAGATATTTTGACTTATCAAGAAATGTTATTGAAATTTGCAAAAATACTGAACCGGAGGGTCCGTTTCATAGATGTTTCCTGGGTTCCATTTCCAATCCAATGGATGTGCCGGCTCTATGCTTGCTGGCTACATTGTTTTATTTCCATTCCTGTCAACATTACCTCCTTGTTGCTAAGCAGTCTGAAAACGGATGTGGTTTGCACCGATAACAAGGTGGCCTCAATCCTTCCCTTCGAGCCGCTTGATTTTAAGACTTCCGTTAAATGGGCACAGGAGAAGGAGAAAAAGTCGATGGTTTTTTCTCATTGGAGTGATGTCCGCCCTGCAAACATGGCGGATCTTCTTCCAATATGCGAATTTGAAGCTTCCGACTTTATAATTGAAGAGCATGACGTGCTCATCCCCGTATCTCCGGAAGAGGTATTCCCTCATATCTGCAAGATCGGTGGTAAACACGGATGGAACCACGCAAACCTGCTCTGGGAAATTCGTGGCTGGATAGATAGACTTCTGGGTGGAGTGGGACTGCACCGAGGAAGAAGAGATTTGTCAAACCTGAGAGTAGGCGATTCGGTTGATTTTTGGCGGGTAGAAAAACTGGAAATCAATCGGGAATTACTTTTGCGAGCCGAAATGATCACGCCGGGTTTATCGTGGTTGCAATTTCAACTCAGCCCTGAAGACGAAAAGACAACCCGGTTGACTTTGAGAGCACACTTCATTCCCAAGCCTTTTTGGGGAAACATCTACTGGTCAGTCCTTTCCCGTTTTCATTCCTATATTTTTAAAGGGATGCTTGAAAATTTTAAAAAACAAAGTTTGCAAACCAAAACAGATCAGGGAACTTTATGAGCAAAGAAATGAAATCAATTGAAGAAGGGGATACTGTTTGCATCGTTGGGGGAGGACCTGGGGGCGCGGGTTGCGCTATTTCTCTTCTGCAAGAATCCAGAGCAATTGGAAAACCCATTAAAGTCGTAATTTTCGAACATAAAAAGTTTTCTGAACATCGACATTATAATCAATGTATCGGCGTTTTATCTCCGCCTCTCGAAGATATTCTTAAAGATGAATTCGATTTGGTGATCCCGGATGATTTGATCCTAAGCGAAATAGAAGGCTATTGCTTGCATTCGGATCGATTGGATTTAAACCTTATAGGAGAAGAGACAGGTAGAAGTGTTTCTGTCAAGCGGTCCAAATTCGATGCATCTATGTTGGAAGAGGCTAAAAAAGCGGGGGCGACCATTGTCCATAATCGTGTAACGGGAATAGAAATAAATCCTGAAGATGTAATGGTTTATAGTGAAGGTGATAATTACAAAGGCGCAGTGGTTGTAGGCGCGTTCGGCCTGGATGATGGATCGTGTCGGGTTTTTGAACAAGGCACCTCTTACAGACAACCGGACTTTTTAAATACAATCATAACCCGGCTTTCACCGGGGCAGGAATTCATAAAGGGGATGGAGTCGACGATACATGCATTTTTACTGTCACATCCGGGGTTGGAATTTGGCGCGGTAACTCCTAAAGGCGATCATATTGCCATTAATATCGCGGGTCGTAATGTTTCATCCAAGGTGATGCTCGAGTTCTTAAGGTCAGAGCCGGTGCAGAGATTTCTTCCTCCGCATCAGCAACGGGAAAAACCACTCAACTATTTTAAAGGTAAGTTTCCTATAGCTCCAGCCCGAAACCTTTTCGGCGACCGCTATGTGACTATTGGTGATGCCGCAGGATTGATGCGGCCATTTAAAGGGAAAGGAATTAACTCGGCGATAAACACAGGTATTTATGCAGCGCGTTCTATTATGCGTCACGGCGTGTCCAAAAAATCTTTTTCAGAAAACTTTTATAAAGATTGCTGGGAATTGACTCAGGATCTGCCCTATGGCCGTTGCGTTAGAGTTTTAACCAATCTGGCTACCGATCTAAAATTCATGGACCATATGATTGCGGTTGCGGGAACCGACAAGGTTTTTATGAAGGCCATGTTCAACTGTGTTTCCGGGCATCTTGCCTACAAGCGCATTATCTGTGAAACGGCATCCCTACCGTTGGTTATTAATTTTGCAGCACGAATCGTCAGCCACTTTATTCTTCGGCAAAAGGCCACTCTCCCTGTATAGAAAATACGGCAAGTTGTTTGAGCAAAAGTTGTTGGTATTGTTTTCTCCTTTCTCTTATAATACCTCTCAATTCCACTTGAGACCCTTCATGAAGAAATATAATGTTCTGATTTCAATGCTTCTGGTTTTGGTTTTGTTTGGTTGCCCGCCGCCAAAATCTCAAAAAAAAATGCCGCGAATTTTTTTATTGAGCAATACATTGGACGCAGGTCTTGAACCTTCGTTTATCATCACCGATGATTTCAACCGCAATAAAAAATTGGACCTTGTCGTTGTCAACAGCGGGGGACATTCTTTCTCTTTTTATAAGGGGAATGGCGACGGGTCATTCAATGAACAACTGGTCTACAAAACAGGACGAGGCCCCATTTGCCTCGTTGCGGAAGATTTTAATAAAGACGGGTATAAAGATATTGCTGTGCTCAATTACGAAGATCAAACAATACAGATATTTTTAAATACAAAGCTGGGGAGTTTTAAAAGAACCAGCCAAACCCTAAAACCGGGGAAAATCCCCATCAATATGAGTTCAGGGGATTTCAATAATGATGGCAACCCCGACATTGCTATTACCATGCGCTTTTATCAGGTGGTGATTCTTTTAGGAAAAGGCAACGGTTTTTTCAAAGAACCCGTTACGATCAATGTTAAAGGCCAGCCCACGGGGATTGTCGTAGGCGACTACAATAAAGACGATAACATGGATATTGCCGTAGGACTTGCTGGCTCCGGTAATACGGGAGTGCAGATTCTATGGGGCAAAGGTGATGGAAAATTTGAAAGCTCGAAAGTATTTAGGGGCGGCAAACAACCTCTCACCGTTGTAAATATTGATGTCAATAACGATGGTTACCTTGATCTGGTAACATCCAGCAATTCATTACATGCATTAACAACGCTGATCAACAATAAAGACAAAACCTTTACATCGCTCCGCGATTTTGCTTCAGGAAACTTTCCAAAGTTTGTGGTCGCTGCCGATTTTACCGGAGATGGATTTACGGATATTGCCGTTTCAAATGCCACCGATGATCAGATATCGATTTCCCTGGGAAAGGGAGATGGCACCTTCACTTACCCGCCTATTTATCACCACGCCAATGAGCATCCGCAGGGTATGGCGGTGGGCGATTTCAATGGCGATGGATTGATTGATATAGCCACTTCCTGCCGCGACAAGAATAGGATCGATATTCTTACAAAGAAAAACATGATCAATCCAAAACCCAATCCAATTGTTCAGAAAACCAACCCGGCTAGCTAAGAAAGTTTTATTAAATGCTTACGGAGGAGTCTTCGGCAGGCTGTATACGGCCTTCCGGGTAAACGTAGCTGATGTTTGCAGGTTCAATCAAATGTGCAACCTCTAGAACATTCTGAAACCCTTCAAGGTGGTTGTTGGCTACGGGGATGAGCACAAGGTCATATTCTCGCTCTTTAAGTTCTTTTATCAGTTCAGAAGAAAGCGATTTGGTGGCAAAAAAACCACTGCCATAAGAATAAAACTCTCCCAATCCGGAAATGTCCTTTAAGTCGTTTAGGGTGATATCCTGACCCAGAACATCGGCTTTATTTTTAGGATGAAGGTTTTCCAGGATTAGCCGGATCATCCAGCTTCGCACGCATCTTAAAATCAGAATTCGCGATCCTGATGGAATGATCGATACATTCGTGTTTTCTGCAAAAGCTTTTGCTTGTGCCTTGCCTTTCCCCAAGTCGAAAGCGTTCAGGGCATTCCTGAAACTGGCTTGAATTTCTTCTGCCGGATAATGCGGATAATTGACAACAACATGTCCGTTGCCGTCGAAACCTTCCCACTCACTTGACTGAGGAATTAATGATTCCTCGATGCAGGAATTATAGAAATCGGTACCGGGTTGAGGTGTATTAATGGAAACTTGAATTTCATCCAACCAACCTTTTCCAGCCAGGTCGTATATCAGGTCAACCGTTTTCTGGTCTTCATCTTTGTCGGAGCCTAGCCCGCCAATACTGATGGTGCCATAAAAAATCATGCCGATACTTTTCCCGTATTCGACCATAGACTTTAATTTTTTTAGATCATGTTTTTTTCCTAGCGTCATTTTTTCTGCTACGCGATCACTTCCTGTTTCGATTCCAAAGCGGATTTTGTAATACCCCGCTTCACGCATTTCATCCATAGATTCTTCATCCAGAGATGCGTATTCGCACATAGCTTCAAATTTCAGGTCTTGCAGGCCTGCCTGCCGTATGGCCTTTGCCAGAGAGATATTAAAACTCTTTTTAATATTGTGGACTTCCTCGTCGAAAAATACGCCTTCCATTGCAGGATATTTTTCATGCAGGGTTTGAATTTCTTTTATGATGTCGTCTACGTTACGGGGACGCCAGTTGAGTTCGTCATAATAAAGAGTTGCCGCAGCACAAAAATTACAACGGCGCGGGCAACCTCTTGATCCGTACATTTGAATTTGTTTGTATCGGCAGTTCGGCTCATGATAGTCGATGCGGTTGACATCATCATCTTCTGGAAAAGGCAACCGGTTTATATCTATCAGTTCGCCTCGCTCATTAGGGTATATCCCGGCAATTTGTTGCGGATTTTTTCCTTGAACTAAATCGAGAACGGCAAATTCATATTCCCCGATACATACATAGTCTGCAATTTTCAAAACTTCTTCAGGGTGTGCCATTGGATGCTGCCCTGTAAAAATAAGCCGGGTTCCAAAGCTTTCCTTGAGTGTTTTGGCAAAACGTAAATCCTCGCGAATCGTTCGCGTCGAGCTTTCCATGATCAGCCTGTCCGGCTTCCCTACATGTTGCAGATACGTTTCAACATCCCATCCGCGCAATACGCCATCGAGAAACTTTACACTATGAGAGGTATCTCTTTTTAAAAGAGAAGAAGTATAAGCCAGTTGCCAGGGGTAATAACCGCAATTGGTGAAGTTTTTTACGCCCAAAGACCAACGCGATGGAACATGTACCATATGGTAGCCATCGCGATCCACTCCTACCGAGTTGGCGACAAGTATATCCATTTATTTAAACCTGAACCTTTTCTGGCTCATGGACAGAAGAGGATGGTGCAGGGACAGACTTGGTAGAAGCGTGCTTTTTTTTGAACAACAGACGCGCGAACCATTCACCTGTCAATGCAAAGGTGATGACGATAAATAGAATAGAAGTTGCGATGTAGTTGATGCCAACCCAAAAAAAAGATGTTCTTTCCATGAAGGATTTTTTCGTGGCTGTGGAGCGAGTAACT
>JAESTE010000048.1 GCA_016763735.1 Nitrospinaceae bacterium
TTGAGGATTTCCTAAAGCAATCGGGCCATGCCGGGGAATCATCTGCTCCTAAAATAGGTTCTATAGATCGGTTGGCGATCCGTTCTTACCTGGGGTTTTTATATGATAAAAAGTTTTCTGCTTCTACTATGCGACGAAAACTTTCTACCCTGAGTTCCTTTTTCCGTTTTCTATGTCGTGAAGGCTATTTGCAAAACAATGTTGTGAAATCCGTTCCCGCACCTAAAATGGAAAGCAAGCTGCCGTCATTTCTATCAGTCGATGAGATGTTCCGACTGATCGATTTACCAGAAGGGGAAGGCTTTCTGGCTGTTCGTGATCGCGCCATGCTGGAATTATTTTACAGCACCGGGGTGAGAATCAGCGAACTGGTATCTTTGAAAACCGAGGATATCGATCGAACCACGCAAATGGTTAAAGTATTGGGGAAGGGAGGCAAAGAACGGCTGCTTCCTTTCGGTAAAAAATGTGTGGAGGCTTTGGACGAGTATGAAAAAGTCCGCTCTGATAAAATTATTTCTACAAAAGTGAATAGTGAATATTTTTTCCTCAATCATCGAGGCAAAGGTATTACGACCCGAGGAGTCCGGAAAATTATTGCAAAATATGTGACTACAGGAAATTTTCCTGGAAAAGTTTCGCCGCACTCCATCCGACACTCATTTGCCACTCATTTACTGGAAGGCGGAGCGGACCTTAGATCTATTCAGGAGTTACTGGGTCACGCCAGTCTTTCTACGACGCAAAAATACACCCACCTGACGATTGACAAACTGGTTGAAATCTACGACCAGGCTCACCCTCGCGCCAAAGAATAATAAAATCTTTATTTTTTCTGTGTACCAAGTACAATACCCCCTATGATGCATGCAACCACAATATTAGCTGTCCGCCATAAGGGCAAAATCGTTATGGGCGGAGATGGGCAAGTGAGTCTTGGCAATACCATAATGAAACACTCTGCCAGCAAAGTGCGGCGGATATTCAACGACAAAGTGGTCGGAGGGTTTGCCGGTTCTACAGCAGATGCATTTGCCTTATTCGGTCGTTTTGAGGAAAAACTGGAAAAGTACCAGGGCAACCTGCATCGTTCCGCGGTCGAGATGGCTAAAGACTGGCGAACAGATAAAATGTTGCGCCGACTGGAGGCAATGCTCATCGTTGCTGACAAAGAAAACTTCCTCTTACTATCGGGTACCGGAGATGTGATCGAACCTGATGATGGCATTTTAGCCATTGGCTCTGGGGGAATGTTTGCTCTCTCTGCCGCTAAAGCTTTAGTTACCCACAGCAATCTATCTGCACGAGAGATTGTTGAAGAAGCTATGAAAATCACAGAAACTATTTGTATTTTTACTAACGGTCACCTCACGATTGAAGAACTGTAGTCTATGAATGAACTGACAATGACCCAGCCTGAACAAAAAACTAAAGATTCGCGTGGCAAATTCATGGCTTCTTTGACTCCCAAACAAATTGTCGAGGAACTGGATAAATTTATTGTAGGTCAAAATAATGCCAAGCGTGCCGTTGCTATTGCCTTGAGGAACCGTTGGCGCAGGCAACAGCTTCCCGACTCGTTGCGCGATGAAGTCGGACCGAAAAATATTCTTATGATTGGCCCTACCGGTGTCGGAAAAACAGAGATAGCCCGGCGGCTCGCCAAACTTTCGAAATCCCCTTTTATTAAGGTAGAGGCTTCCAAATATACTGAAGTGGGTTATGTAGGCCGCGATGTAGAGTCTATGGTCCGTGATCTGGTCGAGTTGAGTAAAGGCATGGTAAAAGAGGAAATGGAAGTGGAGGTCAGAGAAAAAGCTCGCGAGAAAGCCGTTGAAAGGTTGCTTGATCTGCTTTTACCACCACCGCCCGGTCATGCAGGGAAAACGGGATTCGATTCGGACCCTAACGGTAAGTTGCATTACGATCAAACCCGCGAAAAGTTCAAGCAAATGTTGCAAGACGGGCGATTGGACGAAAGAGAAGTCGATGTCGATGTTGCTGAAAAACGTACTCCGATGATCGATGTTGTATCTGGTGCGGGCATGGAAGAAATGGGCAGCAATATAAAAGACATGCTCGGTTCACTGATGCCTGGCAAAACAAAAAAGCGCACGCTTAAGGTTCCCGAAGCTTTCAAAACACTTTGCCAGGAAGAAGCAGAAAAATTATTAGATGAAGATACCGTTGTCCAAGAGGCCATTAACCGGGTTGAGCAAAATGGTATTATTTTTATCGACGAGATAGATAAAATCATTGGCCGTTCAGGTCAAGGTTCGAGCGGACCCGATGTGTCGCGCGAAGGTGTGCAACGCGATTTGCTACCTATTGTCGAAGGCTCTTCTGTGAATACAAAGTACGGAATTGTTAAAACAGATCACATCCTTTTTGTTTCTGCTGGCGCATTTCATTCTGCAAAACCATCGGATTTGATTCCCGAGTTTCAGGGACGTTTTCCTATCCGCGTTGAACTGGACTCGCTTACTAAAGAAGATTTTATTAAGATTTTGACAGAACCCAAAAATGCCCTCGTCAAGCAATACACAGCCCTCCTAAAAGCAGAGGGTGTGCATTTAACTTTTAAGGAAGATGCAATCGATCAGATCGCAGAGATGTCTGCCCAAGTCAATCAACGAACCGAAAATATTGGTGCGCGTCGCCTGCAAACTATTATGGAAAAATTTCTGGAAGATATTTCATTCGACGCACCCGACCTTGAAGAAAAAAATATAGAAATTGATGCAGCCTACATCCAAGAAAAACTGAAAGACATTATTCAAGACGAAGATTTGAGCCGATACATCCTTTAAGTCCTATTGTGAAAGAACTCATACAAAAAGCCGAAAACCTGCTGGAAGCCCTGCCTTTCATCAAAAATTTTTATGGCAAAACTTTCGTTATTAAATACGGAGGTAATGCCATGGTCTCAGAAGATCTTAAAGACAACTTTGCTCTGGATATCGTGATGATGAAATACATCGGCGTTAATCCGGTGATCGTTCATGGCGGCGGACCGCAAATCGACAAGACTCTTAAAGCCCTCGGTATTAAA
>JAESTE010000049.1 GCA_016763735.1 Nitrospinaceae bacterium
AGGTGTAGAGTTTCGCCAATGAAAAAGGCTTCGGATTTCCCTCACGGTCAATCTGAGTATAATTTGTTTTAGCTTTGACTCTACCACGATTGACTTTCCCCACGGCGATTCGACCTACATAATCATCATAATCCATGGATGAAACCAACATCTGAAATCCGCCCTCCGGGTCCCCTTGATGGTTAGGTACTTTTTCGATGATCAAATCGAGAAGAGGGGTGATATCGTTATTCGGTCCTAATGGAGTGTCTCTTGATATACCCTGCTTGGCTGAAGTATAGATAATAGGGAAATCCAATTGTTCATCATTCGCGTCCAACTCAACAAACAGGTCAAAAACTTCATCTACCACTTTTTCGGTGCGCGCTGCAGGACGATCGATTTTGTTGACGACTACGATTGGCCTCAATCCAAGCTCCAAAGACTTTTTCAGGACAAACCGGGTTTGTGGCATCGGACCCTCTACAGCATCTGCCAGCAGTAATACTCCATTGACCATTTTTAATATACGTTCGACCTCGCCACCAAAATCGGCATGACCCGGTGTGTCAATAATATTGATCTTATGATCCTTGTAAAAAATGGCTGCATTTTTTGAAAATATAGTGATGCCGCGCTCTTTTTCTAGTTCGTTGCTATCCATGATACAGGTGCCAGATAGTTCGCTTTCGCGGAACATACCGCTTTGCCGTAACAGGCAATCCACTAAAGTGGTTTTCCCATGATCTACATGAGCAATGATTCCGATGTTCCTGATGAGTTTTGGGTCTTGCATTTTATCCTTTATTATCAATAATTTATGCTTAAATAGTTAAAAAATAAATTAAGGCTTCTGGGCCGTTAATTTACACTGATGTTTTTCTCTGAAGAGGTGTCTACGGATTCTACGGGTTACCGGAGATTATTTGCTGCGTAGCTTCTGGGATGGGATGAACCAATAAGGGAACGTAAGTTTTTCTACGAAAATTTTCGAAATGCTAGAATAACAGATTGGTTATAAGAAACCTAAATAAAAATATTTGTTTGTAACTAGTTGATTATTATATCATAGTTCTACTATGAAAGCCCTCATACAGGAATTTTCTGATTATTTGCGAATTGAGAAAAGAAATTCGCCGCATACAGTATCGGCTTATCGCCGTGACCTGATTCGTTTTTCGACTGAGCTTGCGGGTCAGAAAGTGGACTCTGTGACAACGGCGGATATACGTGGTTTTCTAATTTCTCTAAGAGAGCAGGGCTTGTCTCCTGCTTCGGTGGCTCGCAGTTTATCTTCCATTAAGTCGTTTTTTAAATACTTGTGTCAGGACAAGCAATCACAGGGGAACCCTGTTCAGGGTAGCCCTGGTCAGGATCATCCTGTGCAAAATAATCCTGCAGAAATTCTGGAGACCCCGAAACGTTGGCGGAAACTGCCGGATATTTTGTCCGTCGAAGATGTCGATAATTTATTAAAAAGTCCAGATATGAATTCTGTTTTAGGACTCCGTGATAAGGCGATGTTGGAAGTTCTCTATGCAAGCGGCTTGCGGGTTTCAGAATTGATCAACCTCCAAGTCAGTCAGTTGGATATGCAAGTTGGCTATCTGCGCACATTAGGCAAGGGGAGTAAGGAGCGTATCGTGCCTATAGGTGCCATGGCTAAAAAAGCGGTGGAGAACTATATATTGAACTCGCGTCCGGCTCTTGTTTCTAGCCGAAAAGACGGACGAAAAGCCGAAGAACTATTTGTAACTCGAAGAGGTCGGGGCATGACCCGGCAGGGCTTTTGGAAACTATTAAAAGGTTATGTTGTTAAAGCGAATATTAGAGCCAGTGTTTCTCCACATACATTGCGGCACGCCTTTGCCACGCATCTTTTGGAAAGAGGGGCCGACTTGCGTTCGGTTCAGCAGATGCTGGGCCATTCCGATATCTCTACAACTCAAATCTACACCCATATTCTGGGAAAAAGAATGCTGGAAATCCACCAGCAGTTTCATCCACGCCCCTGAATAGAGTTTTTCGTATCTATTAACTTCTCGAAATACTTTGAAGAAACGCAAGTAATTGAATAGTTGGGCAATTGCTATTTTTCGGCATTGTCTAATAGTAGGTAATACTTTACAATCACATCAGTTTCGCTTTAGCGAATAATATTGTTTTAATTTTTTTTCTATATCAGAGAGGTTGCCAAACCTTAATATAGAAAACGTTTGCTGTTGTTTGGGGGGAGAACGGCATCATGATTTCTGGGCACTCTAAGGAAAACCCGATTTCAAATTTCTTTTCATTAAAGAATAGTATTCTCTTCCTATTTTTTCGAAACCTCCTCATTGTATTTTTAATATGGTTGATCGGTGCTTGGCCGACGATTGTCTTTGCCCTGCCACAAGACGGGCAGGTCGTAGGTGGTTCCGGCACCATCACCGAGCCGACTGCAACCTCGATGCAGATCGATCAGAACACCAGCCAGATGATCATCAACTGGCAGTCGTTCAATATTGGCAGTGCAGAATGGGTCAACTTCACCCAGCCTTCTTCAAGCTCTGTTGCATTGAACCGGGTTATCGGTTCTGACCCCAGCTTGCTTCTCGGCAAACTCACTGCCAATGGCCAGGTGTTTATCACTAACGGTTCCGGTGTGTTCTTCGGTCCGGGTTCCCGGATAGACACTCACGGTTTGGTCGCGACGACGATGGGCATTTCCGATCAGGATTTCCTCAACGAAACTTACAACTTCGTTCAAGACCTCGACAACCCCCTTTCATCTGTTATCAACGAAGGCAATATCAGCACCGCCAGTTATGTGGGGCTTCTCGCTCCTGCTGTAGAAAATAGAGGCACCATCGTTACCGCCAGTCTCGGTTCCATTGATCTCGCATCAGGCACCGCGGCGACAATGGATTTCACAGGCGATGGCCTGATTCAGTTCGAAGTCACGCAAGCCGTGTCAGGAACGGTGACCGATAAAGACGGCAATGTGTTGGAAGATAGAGTTAGCAACACCGGCCTTCTGCAAGCCGATGGCGGTCAGATAAGAATGAGCGCGAAAGACGCGGGCGATGTCATCCGCCATGTTGTCAACATGGAAGGCATGATCAAAGCCAACTCCGTAGTTGAAAAGAACGGCAAAGTTTTTCTGATGGGCGGCGATTCGGGAGTCGTCAATGTCTCCGGCACCATCGACGCATCGGGAGATGATGCCGGTGAAAAAGGCGGCACAGTGCAAGTGACCGGCGAGTATGTCGGCCTTTTCGATAACGCCGTTGTCGATGTCTCCGGCGATGCCGGTGGCGGCACGGCTTTAATTGGTGGTGACTATCAGGGCAAGAACCCAGAAATACAGAATGCTACTGCCAACTTTGTCGATCAGGGAGCTTCCATCTTTGCCGATGCTCTCACAACGGGAGACGCGGGTAAGATCATTGTCTGGGCCGATGATGTCACACGGGTTTATGGAACCTTATCGGCCAGTGCCGTTACGGGTGATGGAGGTTTTATAGAAACTTCCGGTAAAAACTATCTGGATATCAACATCATCCCCGATATCAGTTCAATTCATGGTGTGGGCGGGGAGTGGTTGATCGATCCCAACAATATAGAAATCATAGCGGGAAGCGGCAACACCAATATCAATACGGGTAGTCCTTTTGCAACAACAAACGACACGGCCCAACTTGGAGTGGATCTGATAATAACCGCACTGGGTATTGGTAACGTCACCATAACTACAGGGACCGCAGGAACCAATGCACAAAGTGGTGACATAACTTTGAGCACGATTTTAGATTTCGATGGAACTGGAACACGAACGCTGACCCTGATCGCTTCTAATGACATCATTTTTAATGCGGCGATTGTCGATGGAACTCCAGGAGGTGACGTCTTGAATCTGGTTCTCGATGCCGGTGGCGTTGTAGACGTGAACGCCAATATTGATACCGGGGGCGGTACCTTTACTGCCACTGCCGGGGCGGGGGCAGTGGTTTTTGGTACCACCGTGACCATTAACACGGGTGCTTATTCAGCCACCACAACCACCGTCACTGCGGGTACGGTAGACCTCAATGCCACAAGTAGTATAGGCACTCTGACGGTGACGGGCGGAACGCTTCAGGGTACGGGCAACATCACGGTAACAGGCGCAATGACCTGGAACGGCGGCACGATTGGCGGAGCGGGAACGTTGACGACGAACTCTGCCGTGACGACATCGATGGGGGGTACCGGTGCTCATATTTTAAGTCGTGTGTGGGACAACAACGGCACGATCAACTG
>JAESTE010000050.1 GCA_016763735.1 Nitrospinaceae bacterium
AAGCCTGTGAAGCTTCCATCACGCCTAATAAAGGGACTGCGGCAATAGCCAGCAGACTGGTGATAGATAGCGGAATCAGGTTCGATGCCCATAGCAACACGCAAAGTACAAAAAGACAGAGTACTTTATAGCCCTCTAATGAAAGCCCGCTGGGGCCCTCTTGAGCCAGCAACAGCGCAAAAATCCCAAAGAACAGAGCGAGGAACAGGTATCGACGCATCCGATCAAACAGCACGATCCAAAGTGGACGGCGATCAACAAAAATCTGTTTGGGTTGTCTATGGGGCTCGGCCATGGGGTTTGGGTATTAAAACTATTTAATAGGTAATTTTGTGCGAACTAGATCGACCTGAGATGATAACCCGGCGACTGTGATATCTCCACATTAAACTTTATTCCCGGTTCTGGGTAGAAGGGGTTTGTTTACCTATTTTAACAGTGAGTGCTAATGGGTGGTCAGGGCGGGCTTTACTTCGGATTGGATAGAGGCCTTGCGTGTGTTGACCTGCTCGATGGTCCATAAATCGCAATCGCCACAGGTGTCGCGATAGTTATTACGGAAATAATCGAACTTGCCGTTTTGCCAGATGCTTTTCAGGTTGTCAGTGAGCAAGTTTCCCATTTTGGAATTGGGCAGAAGACAACAGGGTGTAACGTTACCTTCGCGTGTGACGTAGGCGTAGTCGAAAGTTTTCAAACAATAGCTTCCTGACTTGTGAAGTTTTTTACGCAGGAGTTTGTAGAAAAACCGGGTGATTCCATGGGATACGGTATATTGCAACCAATCCAATTGAATGCCTGCAGCATGAGCTATTTCATCTGCCTTCAGAAAAATTAATCTTTCTTCCTTGGCGTCGGGTCTTTTTAGATTGGGACGGAATTGACGATCGAGCCGGCCCACGTTTACTACATCGCAGCCAATACGCGCTCCATAACGGATGACATCGTAGAGGTCATTTTCACAGCCGGTATGAATTGTCGCCTGTAACCGGATACTTGGGGCTCCGTTTTTGCGGCCACGTACAACGGCTTCAATGCTTTCGTATACTTTTGAGCTGGTATGCCCTTCCACTACTGTCTCATTGCCATTGACACTATCGATAGAAAAAGTAACGCTGTCTAATCCAGAATTAAGAATATCGTCCACCATACTGGGTTTGGTGAAAAGGCCGTTAGAGGTGATCATGACTCGGTGCCCGCGTTCTTTGCAATAAGCAATCATATCGAATACGCGGGGATGAATGAAGGGTTCTCCCCAACCGGTGAGGGTGATGTTTTCACCGTTACCGAGTTTGTCTACAACGGTGATGAAATTTGACCACTCCATATGCTCGAGTTCGATTCCCAAATCTTCCCGCTGGCACATGGGGCAATCCATATTGCACCGATTGGTGATTTCAATCTGCACTTGCTGAGGGCGATGAGGAATCTTGTAGCGTAAGCGGTTTATCGTTTCTTTGATCAATGCAAATGGATGTATCATAAAATAATAGGGATATAAGGCTGAAAAACTGTCATTTATAAATATTTTACCCCAAATAAATCAATAAGGTACAAATTTTTTTGGGGTTCTATGTTTTCAATGGTATCTTTATTACTTACACTCTTTTCGGAATTTCCAAAAGAAAACTCAAGTACTATGTGGGGCAATAACCCACTTTGAAAGGCCTTATTCGATGGGTATGACGATTACAGAAAAAATACTCGCTGCTCATGCTGGGAAAGATTCTGTTGTCCCGGGTGACAATATCTGGGTAGATGTAGATGTTTTGATGACACACGATGTTTGTGGGCCAGGCACTTTTGCGATATTCAAAAAACAGTTCGGCGAAAATGCGAAAGTATGGGACCGCGATAAAGTAGTTATTATTCCAGACCATTTTATTTTTACCAAAGACACCCACGCCAACCGGAATATTGATATCCTGCGACAATTTGTTAAAGAACAAGACCTGCCACATTATTACGATGTCGGCACGGATAATTATAAGGGTGTTTGCCATATAGCCCTTGCTCAAGAAGGATTCAATCGTCCCGGCGAAGTTTTATTCGGGACCGATTCGCATACTTCAACATCGGGTGCTTTCGGTATGTTCTCAACGGGCATCGGCAATACCGATGCTGCCTTTATTCTGGGCACGGGTAAGATATGGGTCAAAGTTCCTGAATCCATGTGTTTTGAATTCACCGGAAAGTTCCCGGATCATGTAATGGCAAAAGATGTCATTCTAAATGTGATTGGAGATATTGGTGTCGATGGTGCCACCTATCGATCGATGGAATGGCGCGGCGATGCTGTGATGAGCCTTTCAATGGAAGAGCGCATGACTCTTTGCAATATGGCGATCGAGGCAGGGGGTAAAAATGGCATTATTGAAGCGGATGAGGTGACGACCGATTATGTGCGGCAACGTACAGACAGACCTTATAAAATTTATCATTCCGATGAGGATGCGAACTATTTTTTTAAGAAGACCTACAACGCTAGTGAAATGGAATCCATTGTTGCCAAGCCACATTCTCCGGATAACAAGGCCAAGGCCTCAGAGTGTGAAGATGTAAAGCTTGACCGCGCTTATATTGGTTCTTGCACAGGTGGCAAGTTGACTGACTTTATGGCTGCGGCCAAACTTCTTAAAGGCAAAAAAGTGCTGATCGATACATTTATTGTTCCTGCAACGCGTGAAGTTGAAGAGGATCTTCATAAAGAAAAAATTGGCGGTGAGACATTGATAGATATTTTCAAAAATGCGGGAGCTTATTTGGGAGACCCTTCTTGCGCCGCATGTTTGGGCGGACCGAAAGATACTTTTGGGAGGGCGAAAGACAATCAGGTAGTGATTTCGACCACCAACCGCAACTTTCCAGGTCGAATGGGCTCAAAACAAGCGCATGTTTATCTGGCATCCCCCTATACTGCCGCTGCATCGGCTTTGACCGGGCATATTACGAACCCCGCTGAATTTGTTAATAATTAAGTGACTATGAAAAAAATTATAGAAGGTCTTGCCTATGTTTTAGGCAACGATGTTGATACCGACCAGATAATCCCTGCGGAGCATCTGGTTTACAGTTTGAGTGACCCGGAAGAGAAAAAAAATTATGGCAAGTTTGCGCTAACCGGAGTGCCCGGTGAACAGGCAGGGTTGCCTGATGGCAACGTATCTTTTACCGAAGGTGATAATTTTGAGTCAAAGTATTCGATTATTATTGGTGGAAAAAACTTTGGCTGTGGTTCGTCGCGCGAACATGCTCCGGCATGTATGGAAATTGCGGGTGTGCAGGCAGTGATTGCACAATCGTACGCTCGAATTTTTTATCGAAATTCTGTGGACGGCGGATTTTTCATTCCTTTTGAATGCGAGACAAGGTGGTAGAAGAAATTAAAACCGGTGACGATTTGAAGATTGATCTGGAAGCCAATACCCTCACCAATAAAACGCAGAACAAAACATACGATTTAAAATCGCTGGGTGAGGTTATAGATATTATTGAAGCCGGTAATATTTTTGAATATGCAAGAAAAACCGGGATGATCCCTTCGTCGTGATAAAAAAAATAATGGACTCTAGCAGGGGCCGTGTATTTATCAGACCCCTTTGTATCATTGCTGTATTTTTCTTTTTCAGTGCTGCGGATAAATGTGCCGCCTCTGAGGAGGAAATGATCTTGATCCCAGCCGGGCCTTTCAAAATGGGAAGCACGGAAAAGGATATCATGTGGGCGGCCCGCCATTTTCATTCGGAATCTTTGGATTGGTATCGGGATGAGACCCCTCTTCACGAAGTGACTTTACCCGCTTTTAAAATTGATAAGGTTCCCGTGACGATGAGGGCTTTTTCAAAATACCAGCAAGCAACTGGGAAACCCCCTTCACGAGAACACGACAATGCACTTTTCAATCACCCTCTGCAACCTGTCGTGTCACTGCCCTGGAAACAGGCGCGAGATTATTGCCATTGGGCAAAAAAACGGTTGCCTACGGAAGCAGAATGGGAAAAGGCCGCAAGGGGTACGGATGGCAGATACTACCCTTGGGGGAATGAGGCTGATGCTCTTAATACAAATATAAGAGGCAAAGATGATATATATCGATACACCAATCAGGGGGGGACGATACCAGAAAACGTGAGTCCCTATGGGGTAATGGATTTAGCGGGAAACGTTTGGGAATGGACGGAGAATTGGTATCAACCGCATCCGGGTAATCAATATGAAAACGATTTATATGGCGAGCAGTTTAAAGTTATAAAAGGCGGTTCGTGGAACTCAAATCTTGACCTGGCACGAGGCTCGGTGCGCGGTAAGGCATTGCCAGACCAAAAGAAAAACTATATTGGATTTCGTTGCGTAGCAACGAATTAATTTTGGAGGATTCTATTGTGCTGATTCGAAAAAAAATAGTTCAGGTGATTTTAGTTTTGGGCTGGCTGGTCTGGTCGCTTCCGGTTTTTGCATCGGGTGAACATGAAGGGCATCCCGGCAAGCATGGCGATGCCAAAGCCGCCGGCAAACACAGTGGATATAGCGGCAAGCATGACGGTAAGGGGAAAAAAGGCGGGCATCATGGATACAGTCGTCGTAAAGGCCCTCCAAAAGATATTCCTGCTCATATACGAGAAAGACTGGACCCCGATGGCAGTAAAATAAATCTCAATGCTTCCCAGATCGGGGTTAAAGGGATGGAGATTCTTGTCAGTACTCCCGAAGTTAAAAATGTAGTTTCACTGGCTTTGCAGAAAAATAATCTTGGAGATGAGGGTGTGCGAATCTTATGTGACTCGGACACGTTTCAGCATGTCGAAAAGCTTTCTTTGTGGGGCAATGATGTGTCGGAGAAAGGCGCCAAAATGATTGCCGAATCCTCCAATATGAAGAATCTGAAAGAACTCAAGTTGACTCGCAACAAAATAGGCGATGAGGGAATTATCGCAATCGTGGGTTCAATGAATTCACACAATTTAACTTTTTTAGATTTGAGCGCAAACAAGATCAGCGATCAGGGAGCTATGGCAATTGCAAATTCACCTCATCTTGCAAATCTGAAAAGGCTGGACCTTTATAATAACCAGATTACGGCAAAAGGAATGGAAGCGCTGTTGAATTCCAAATCTTTAAAAAGTCTGGAAGAATTGATACTGGTTCGAAATGAGATCGATTTTGAGCTTGGCGATGATCTGGCAAAAAAACAGACCCTGCCAAATTTAAAGCGACTGGAAATGTATTAGGAAACGTCTTAAAAATTAGCGATAGCGTCGGTCATTATACTGATCCATCTTTTCTAAGACCAATTTGCTGCCCCGCGTCAAAGCGTCCAGCATCTCTTTTAATGCCTCAATTTCTTCGGCTGGTTCTGCCGCGTCTTTGAAATTTACGGCCTCCTCTGTTATCTCCTGAACGATCTCATCAATTTCTTGGTATTTATCCATGTTTGGTTTTTAGTGAGTGTGATTAATATGGCTGGCAGGCTCAAATACTTGCCAATAAGTTAGATTCAATTTTAGAAAAAAGGTTGTATCGAAAAAAAGCGGAGGGATTAGGAGTGGTGTGTTGCTAATGTCGAGCGGATTTCTGAGAGCAGGTCGTCATGGACAAAGGATTTTTTCTCAATTAATTTTGCCACTCCTCCATTCAAACGTAGCCGGTCTGCTTGCGTAAGATCTTTTGAGGTGACTACCACAATCGGAATAGGGCGATGTTCAGGATTTTTCTTCAATTCTTCAATGAATTCGAAGCCGTCCATTTCTGGCATCATCAGGTCGAGAAAAATAACTCCCGGCGATTTCTCCTGGACTCTTTTAAGTGCTATTTCCCCATTTTCTGCTTCCTGAACATTGAGACCGTACTCTTCCAGCATGGAGCAGAGTAATTTGCGTGTTCCGGGATCATCTTCAACAACAAGGGCTGAGCCGGAGTCCCAACGATACTTTTTCATAAGAATGTGAAGCCGGGTACGGTCGATGGGCTTGGTAAGATATTCTGATGCGCCCAGAGTGTAGCCTTTATTTTCTTCATCGACCATGGAGATGACAAAAACCGGGATATTTGCAACCTCCGGGTCGGCTTTTAGTTTTGTCAACACAGTCCAGCCGTCCATTCCAGGCATTAATACGTCGAGGGTGATCAGTGTAGGATGAAGTTTTCGCGCAAGGGTAAGCCCTTCTTCACCATCGGAAGCACAAACGATTTTATAGCCTTCTTTTTCAAAAGTCCGTTTCATCTGGTTGTGAATCATCGGGTCATCGTCGATTACGAGAATTATATTTTCTTGAGGTTCAGAAACGGATTCAGAAGAATCTTAGCTAGATTTTGGAATGCTCGGCAAAGTTATAGTTGCAGTTTCTGGTGTAGGCATTACGGCAGGTAAATGAACGGAAAAGGTGGAGCCCTCATTGGGCTTGCTTTCCACAAAGATATCTCCTCCCATCATTTCACAAATACGTTTGGTGATCGCCAGACCAAGCCCCGTTCCACCATATTTTTGAATGTTGCCCGAGTGAACCTGGGAAAAACTTTTGAACAATTTTTCAACCTGATCGGTATCCATTCCAATTCCCGTGTCGGAGATGGTGAAATTAATCCAATCCAACTTGCGGATTGTCTTACGGGAAACTGTAAAAGTAATTTCACCTTTTTCAGTAAATTTGCATGCATTGCTTAGTAGATTAAATAAAACCTGGCGCAATCGGGTTATATCTATAGAAATAGAACCCAAGTCTTTATCGAGATTGATTTTGAGGGTATTGGAGTTTTTATTAATAACAGGTTGCAGAGTATGGCTGACTTCATTGGTTAAGCTTTCCAAATCACAGTTCTGGCTGAAAAACTCCATTTTCCCGGCTTCAATTTTTGAAAGGTCAAGGATGTCGTTGATGATCGCCAGCAGATGTTTTCCCGAGGAGTGGATTTTATTTAGGTCCGGGCCGATTTCCTCTTCAATCTTCAATTCGTCGGCGACTTCTTCAAGTAGTTCGCTGTAACCAATGATGGCATTGAGGGGCGTGCGAAGCTCATGGCTCATGTTTGCCAAAAATGCGGACTTGGCTCGATTGGCGTCGGCGAGATCTTTGTTGGCTTTTTCCAACTCAGCAATTCGTTTTAGATAATCTTCTTCAGAACGAGTGCCAGATTGTTTGTCTTCGATATCTGCCAATTGGAGCCTCTATGGAGTAATTTTTATCATTGTTTGGAATAATGAATTATATCATATGGAAAAATAAAAGGTTTTTTTCATATTCTTTGTCGCATCATTATAGGGAAAATTACAAGAATTTATTGTCACAATCATGTTCCATCTTGGTGTTGATTTGTAACGGATTTAAAGGCTTTTAGCTGAAGGGGGAATTGTCATACTGAAACCATAAAATGCAAGAAGCTTCGCCCTTCGATGGGGTGGCGGGCAACGGCTCTGTCTGACGAAAAACTAGCTTTGTATTTTTAGCAACGAGGAGTCTTGGGATTAAGAAAACTGGCTCTCCAGCAAGAAGTGGTGGGACGGGACGGAATCGAACCGCCGACACGAGGATTTTCAGTCCTCTGCTCTACCGACTGAGCTACCGTCCCAGTACTGGATTTGTCGATAAAAGAGCGAAATCTATCATAGTCACCAACCTCTGTCAATTTCGTTTGCGGCTATAAATTATTATTTTTTCAGAACTTTTTTGCTATAATGACTGCGCTACACTCTTTTGAACCTTGCCCCACGCTCTCAGGAAGGGATTCCGCCCTATGCTGGTTCTTACCCGAAAAATTGGCGAAAGCATCAAAATTAATGAAGATGTCAAAATAACCGTTATAGATGTAAAGGGCAAGAACATTCGCCTGGGAATAGAAGCCCCCCGTGAAACTAAAATTTACAGGGAAGAGGTTTTTCTCCGCATCAAAGAGGAAAATAAATCGGCAGCTTCTTCCCAGCAATTTGATCTTGGTAAAGTTTCTCAATTGATGAAGGACAAGTTAAAAAAATGAAGGTTGAAACCAGTCGCTTCGGCACACTCGATATTTCAGAAAAAGAAATTGTCCGGTTCCCGGAAGGGTTGTACGGATTTGAAAAGGAAACGGAATTCACCCTGCTCCCCTTCAATCCGAATGTAGAAAGTCCGATGGAATGGATGCAGTCGTTGAAGTCAACGCATCTGGCTTTTGTTATCACCGACCCTTATCTGTACCTGCCTGACTATAAAATAAAACTTTCTGTAGAAGATAGGAAGCGCGTAGAGCTGGAAGAGGACGACCTGTATCTGACCCGTGCGATCGTCACCATACCGGAAAATTATTCGGAAATGACAGCAAACCTCATCGCTCCTTTAGTGATTAATAAAGACAAAGGTGTCGCCAAACAATTTGTGCTCACCAATATGAACTACGATACCCGTCATTACCTTCTGCCCGAAGAAATGCGCAGCGCCCCTGCTACTGTCCACTAACGGCGAACCGCCGGTCTTTGCCGTAAAGCAAACACACACCGTCAAGTCTTTCACTATAAGTTCGCTAGCCTGCTTATTTCACGCAGGTTACATAAAGCAAACCCTGGGGCACTCAAACCAAACCATCATGCACGTCATCGCAAGTGACTAAAAGAAGCGCGGCGATCTAGATCCTGCATTCGATTCATGCGCCAAAGAGCTATCTGGATTGCTTCACTCCGTTCGCAATGACGTATAATAAATTTTATCTGCGTTCATCTGTATCCATCTGTGGTAAAAAAGGTTTTGAAAGACTGGCTGGATAGGGTGCCTATTCCTTGTTACTAGTTGTTGAGTTTAAAATGAACGATACCATAGCAGCTTTGGCAACACCCCTCGGAGAAGGAGGGATAAGCGTCATTCGCATCAGCGGCGAAAATGCTCTCTCTATTGCCACGGGCTTGTTTCATTCAGCGTCTGGTCTCTTGTCGCCACCTCCTCAAAAAGTTTTATTAGGTGAGATACGCGACCCAGAGTCAGGGCAAGTGATTGATGAAGTCCTTCTGACCTATTTTAAAAAGCCCAACAGTCATACCGGTGAACATGTCGTAGAAATCAGCGGTCACGGTGGCACTTTGGTATCAACCACCTTGCTGCAATTGATTTTGAAACAGGGGGCAAGGTTGGCAGAGCCCGGCGAATTTACACGTCGCGCTTTCATTCATGGCTGTCTAGATTTGACTCAGGCCGAAGCCGTAGCAGACCTCATAGACGCTGCATCCGCAAGAGCCTTGACCGCTGCTGTCTCTCAACTCAAAGGCGGACTTTCCCGGCGAATCAATAAATTATTTGAACAACTGTTAGCGGTGCAGGCACAGTTGGAAGCGGCGATCGACTTTTCTGAAGAAGGGCTGACTTTCCAATCCCGCGAAACCACCGGTCGGCAAATTGAAGAAGTAAAGAATGAAATATTTTCGCTGGTACATTCTTTTCGTCAAGGTAAAATAATTCGCGAAGGCATGCGAATTACCCTGATTGGCAAACCCAATGTAGGGAAGTCCAGTCTGCTCAATGCACTCATGCAGGAAGACCGGGCAATCGTAACTAATATACCGGGAACCACCCGCGATACTCTTGAAGAACGGGTGCGTATTAAAGACATTCATATTGTCATCATCGACTCGGCGGGCCTCCGCGACAATCCTGAAATTATAGAAGAAGAAGGCATCCGAAGAACTCGTAACGCGTTGGCGCAATCCGATCTTGCGCTGGTGTTATTCGATCCCTCTCAACCTCTTGATGGCAATGATGAATTGTTGATGAACGAAGTGGGTGATAAACCTCGATACGTTCTGTTCAATAAATCCGATCTTGAACAGAAATGGGCGAAGGAAAAAATTGAAAAATTTCTGCAAGGTGAAAAACCGATTTCACTTTCTGCTAAAACAGGAACAGGGCTGGAAGATTTAAAAGAGGCGATTTACAACCATGCCACTAGCGGTAAGAGGGTGGGAGATTCTATTACCATCACCCGTGAACGCCACCGGGACCATTTGCAGCAGGCCGCAGAAGCTCTGGACACTGCCAGCAGTAGTATGGTTTCGGGTTGCTCTGAAGAGCTCATCGCGGTTGACGTCACTCTGGCAATGGAGCACCTTGGCTCCGTACTCGGAAAAACTTTTGCCGAAGACCTGCTGGATAAAATTTTCGGTCAATTCTGTATCGGAAAATAGCCTAGGCAAACAAGGGATAAGCCCCCGTACAGTAGTGGCCCCACCGTCAACCTTCCGTTGTGTGAAAGGGATATTTTACCCACTGGAACCAATACTCCAGAATAAGTTGCATGCCTTTTATAAACTGGTCGAATTGCGAGGGTTTCTGGACATAGGAGTTTGCCCCAAAGTCATAGGCTGAAACGATATTATCCTTGTTTTTCGAAGATGTGAGAACGATAGTGAGAAGGTTTTTCAATGCGGGATTTTTCTGCATCTCCTGCAATACTTCCAAGCCATTCATTTTTGGCATATTTATATCCAGAAGAATCAGGCAGGGAACCGGAGACTTTATTGGGTCCTGCCACTCGTTTTGACGAAGCAGATAGCCCATCGCCTCTTCTCCGTTTTTAACCCAGTGAACATCGCAGTCGAATTTGGTGCTTTTCAGCGTACTCTCAATTAAAAAATAATCGTCTTCATCATCCTCCACAACAAGAATGACGTATTTGTTTTTGTTTTCAGTCATCTTTCTTTTCCTGTTTTACTGGCAATTCTATAATGAAGGTCGTCCCGCTTGGCGGTTTGGTTTTTGCGGTAATTGTTCCGTTGTGCTTATCGATAATTTTTTTGCAAATGGCCAACCCCATTCCGGTTCCTTCAAACTGGCTGGAAGCGTGCAAACGCTGGAAGGGTTTGAAGATACGATCCAAGTATTTCTCCTCGAATCCAATTCCATTATCCGCGATATCTATCCTACAATATCCGCTTTTGGAAGCAACTATTTCCCCGCTGATTGTGAGGGATGGCGGCTCTTCCTCCCGGTGATATTTCAAACCATTGCTGATAAGATTTTGGAATAAATGAAACATCTGGAATCTGTTTGCCTCTATAACTGGTAAATCCACGATCTTCACTTTTGCGTTCGA
>JAESTE010000051.1 GCA_016763735.1 Nitrospinaceae bacterium
GATAGTAAAAAACAGTTTTTTCTTCTTGATTAGATTCATCCAAGTTCCAATTAATTATATCTACTGACTGACAGTATAGCTTCCGTTTCCTTTTAAGCATAATTAATTATTTTTAATGAAATTTTAAGAGTTTGCTATTTTTTGTCTGCACAGGACTTCAACTAATGAGTGGTTTATCAAATGCCCAATCGATTGGTTAGGATGCGTGTTCCCATGCGGGCTTTGGCGGTGAAGTCGGACCACGATCTTAATTTGGTGATTTGCTTCATAAGATAGGTGGGACTGCGATAGAACCGTGCATGGCATTCGTCCTGAAGTTCTCGCAATTCTTCTTCAGAGAAATCTTTGTTCCAAAATTTAATTTTAAAATCGGCAGATGGGTTTTCCGCAAACTCCTGCCAGTAATCTTCTGGAACGATTCCCTCCTGTAACATTTGGAAATAAAGTTCTACTTTAGGATAGGGAGTGCAGATCGAGAATTGGGCGTAATCGGGTTTCAGTTTTTTTGCGAAGTCTACGGTTTCAAACATTTCTTCTTTAGTTTCGTGAGGAATGCCGATCATCATGTAAGCGAAGAATCCAATTCCCGCATCCCGCGTCATTTTACAAGCGCGTTCCACTTTTTCAGGGGTCTGGCCTTTCTGCAGGTACTTCAGGTGTTTCAGGTTGGCCGATTCTATTCCAAAATGAATGCGATAACAGCCTGCCCGCTTCAATGCCGCGACAACTTCCTCATTGATGGTGTCAACACGGGCAGAAATTTTGAAATGGATTTTAATGCCGCGTTCGACAATGAGATCGCAAATGGCGAGAACATTTTTTTTGTCGATAGTGATTGTATCGTCTACAAAGAATAGGTCGTCGACTCCCATTTCTGCCAGTTGTTCAACTTCATTGACCACGTTTTCAGGGCTACGAATACGAAACTTGGTTTTGCGAATATCGCAGAATGAGCAAGCCGCTGGGCAACCGCGTGTCGCTTGAATGGTGAAAAATTGCCTGCCTTCACCAATAATATGTTTGTAGCTGGTAATATCTACCAGATGCCGTGCGGGAAACGGTAGTTCGTTCAGATCCAGCAGTTCCGTTTCTGCAGGGTTGACATGCTCTTCACCATTTGCTTTGTAACCGAGGCCGTTGATGGATTCTAAAGATTCGTTTTTTTTCAGTGCCTGAATCAAGCGGGTGAAAATCTTTTCACCTTCACCGAATACCACATAATCGATTTCCGGCTGATGCAGAGTTTCTTTAGAGTATAAATTAACATGCGGCCCACCGAGGCAAACTTTAAGATTAGGGTTCTCCTGTTTAAGGATGCGCGCGGTGTGTAAGGCGTCTAGTAGATTGAAGGTCATGATGCTCATGGCGACCATATCGGGCTGAATTTCTTTCACACGTCGAGATAATTCTTCCTGAGAAACATTTTCAGGAGGGCAATCGATGAAATCAGGACGGTTTCCCGTTTCGCGCTCATAATAAGCCGCGACATAGAGTAACCCCAGTTTCGGGTAGTAGCCTTTGCCACCTTCGAGTGCTTTAGGCACCGAAGACTCAAGGGAGATGGTTTCGGGTGGGACGAGAAATAAAATTTTCATAGGTTTGAACCACTTTATCCTTTAAAATCAGACTCTTATTTTACCACAGATTATTTTGAAAGGACGGTCTAGAGTGAAGCCTGTCGTCACAGTTACCAATTTGTTTCCTGAAAAAGCGTTGGAAAAACTAAGTCCTCATTGTGACTTGAGAACCAATCAGACTGAAAACTCCCCTTCCGCTTCAGATTTGGAGAAAATCGCCTCCGAAAGCGTTGTTATGATCACCTACTTATCGGACAAAATCGATTCGAGCATTATAGATAAAGGTCCAAATTTAAAGCTCATCGCAAATTATGGGGCCGGATTCAATAATATCGATGTAGGGCATGCGGCGGGTAAGAGAATCTGGGTCACTAATACCCCCGGAGTGTTGCACGAAACTACTGCTGACCTGACCTGGGCCATGATTCTGGGGGCGGGTCGAAACATCGTGGCAGCAGATCGGTTCACCCGGGAAAACAAGTTCAAAGGATGGTCGGGGAATATGTATCTGGGTGGAGATGTTTATGGCAAAACTCTTGGAGTGATCGGTTGTGGCGAAATAGGTTCGGCAGTAGCCCGGCGAGCGTCTGGATTTAATATGAAAGTTCTCTATTTCAATCGTAGTAGAATGCCAGAGGAAAAGGAAAGAGCCTTGAATGCAGAATTTGTAACGTTGGAAGACCTCTTGCGGAAATCTGATTTCGTTTCGGTGCACACGCCACTCACCGACCAAACAAAACATATGATTGGCAGGGAACAATTTTTAGTGATGAAGCCCACCGCTTACTTTATTCATACCGCCCGTGGAAAAGTAGTGGACGATCAAGCCCTGGTTGAAGCATTAAAAGAGGGGGGTATTGCCGGTGCCGCACTGGATGTGTATGAAAACGAGCCTGCTTTAACTGAAGGCATGACGGAACTGGAAAACTTGATGCTGCTTCCGCATATAGGCAGTGCCAGTCATGAAACCAGAAATACAATGGCAGATCTCGTGGCAGATAACGTGCTGGATGTTTTGCAGGATAAACCGCCCCGTTGCCTTGTGCCTGGGTGGGGGAAATAGACTCAAACGTTAAACCGAAAATGCATGATGTCGCCGTCTTGAACGACATAATCCTTGCCTTCGACCCGTAGTTTACCAGCTTCTTTAATCGCTGCTTCGGTTTTGTGCTTTTCCAAATCTTCCAAGCTATAAACTTCAGCGCGGATAAAACCTTTTTCAAAATCTGAATGGATAGCTCCTGCGGCCTGCGGGGCTTTCGAGTTTTTTGGAATCGTCCACGCCCGGGTTTCTTTTTCCCCCGCAGTGAAATACGTGGAGAGTTCCAGCAGTCCATAGCCGGCGGCGATCATGCGGTCGAGTCCGGTTTCAGTCAACCCCATTTCTTCCATAAACATTTGCTGTTCCTCCAGGTCTTCCATCTCCATAATTTCACCTTCAATTTTCCCCGCAAGCGCGACTACTGCGGACCCGTCTTGCTCGGCGATGGCTTTTACTTTCTGAACCAGTTCGTTGCCAGTATCTCCTGGGTCCATCACATTGCAGATGTAGAGAACGGGTTTTGCACTTAAGAGAGTCAGGCTTTTGACAAAATTTTGATCGTCATCAGAGAGTTCTGTAAGGGCCCTGGCAGGCTGACCATTGTTAATGCCTTCGATCAGTTTTTTAAGAACTTCCATTTGCGAACGTGCTTCTTTGTCGCCGGATTTTGCAAGTTTCTCTATTTTGGTTTTCTTGGCAACTTTTTCAGAATATCCATCCGGTGTATTAATGCCAGTCCCCACTGCGGTACCACCAAGAGCCAGTTCTGACAAATGAGAAAGTGTGTTCTCTATTGCCTTCAATCCATAGCTGAGTTGAGAGGCATAGCCTGAGAACTCTTGAC
>JAESTE010000052.1 GCA_016763735.1 Nitrospinaceae bacterium
CAGATATTCGGAAAAACACCCCTCAGAAAAATTTGTTCCATCCCCCATTTGGCTTATAGAGCCTTTTAACTTGTTAAAAATAAATGTTTTGTGGCGTATGCCAAAGGCCGGATAGACCTTTTTGGGCTTTTGCCCGAAGCTAATAAAGAATTTAATAGGCCATAAGTCAATTCCGATTCATATTCTTCTTCATTAAAGGAATAGCTTTTCGGAATTGGCGCAAAAGTGCGGTCAAGGTTTATGAATTTGGTATCCATAAAAAAATACTCAGGTAGTTATCTATAAGATTCTCTTCGGTGCAGGATCCCGATGATGTCAATTATCTTTTCTTTTTCCTGGATAGTGTAAAGAACTCGAAAATCACCGATGCGGATTCTCCAAAGGTTTTTCTTACCCTTTAATTTTTTGCAACCCTGTGGGCGAGGCGTTTCAACGAGAGACTCAATCTTGGGGAAAATTCTTGAGACGGTAGGGGAATCCAGTTTTTCCAGTTCCTGACGGGCGGATCGGGCAAAGGTGATGGAATAATCACTCAACCAGTTTGTCCCCGTTTTTTAGTTTCTTTCTGACGGCCTCCAGGGTTTCTCGAGGTTCATTTGCTCGCTGGTCAGCGATCAGGTTGTCTTCAAGGTCTTCCCAGAGTTGACCGTGTTGTTTCAGGTCAATGATGACTGCTTTTTTCTGGCCCTTATCATCGATAATGTATTGAATGCCTTCCATAATATTTCCTTTTTTTCGACTATTCCTTTCTTCTCAGGATACCAGAGAAATGGCAGACGGGCAAATCGGCCCGGTTGTTTGAGGCATTCCGTTCTCTTTCGCCAACAAAGTGGAATAATATTAAGTCTGGATTGCCGCGTTTCCTCCGGTCACTCGCAATGACGTGCGAAGGGGGAGTTTTTATCGGTGTTCATCTGCGTTCATCTGTGGTTAACGGGTTTTGTTTTTAAAGGGGAGGTATTCGCGCCATGATTTTTTTGTTGTCAGGATAATGGCCATGGGTTCTTTCTCGTAGACGATGGGGTATTGTCGCAGGGTTATGAGCAAGCCGTCTTCTGGGGCTGTGATCTCTTCCAGCCTTTTACCGCTGTATATGTCGCGCACTTCGCCGATTTTTTGTCCCTGCTTTAAGTGGCTACCGACTTTAACTTCTTTAAGAAACATTCCTGCGGTTGTGGTTCGCTCCGCTATTTCTTCGTCGGATTGATAAATTCGAGTTTTGGTTTTATGTTCCGGTTTTTTGTTGCGGTGGTCTTTCAATATCCCTTCGGCTTTCATAAAGTTCAGGATGCCTTGAAACAGGGTTTCGCATTGTTGTGGATTGATAGTCCTTGGCGAGCCGGCTGAGACAATCACCGAAGACATGTCCTGCCATTGGTGGAACAGGTTGACTTTTTGAGTCGATGATTCTTTTTGTCGGCGCACGGTTTCTATTTGTAAATCCCTGCACATTTTTTTTACTCTGCCATCCGGCTTATAGGTTTGAATATGAGGGGCATCTTCATAATGCGGTGGCGCGGATTGCAAAATAATTCCCCAGAACGAATCCTTTGTATGTTGCCAAATAGTCGAGGCGATGGCTTCGGCGGTTTCGCCGTCAGATTGCCAGGGAAAGCGAGGTCCATATCCATTCCATCCAACGGCCAAAGCCGGGATCCGGATCGCACGGCGTTGGCATTGACCACCGGAAACGTTTGCACCTGCCCGGTTAAAGTGTAGTGAGGATCAAGGCCTTCCACAATGCTGTCGAGAAATTGCGTGAGGTGGGAATTCAGGAACAATCCATTCAAATGATCTCCTTGCAAACCACTGACGATGGATAAGGGTTCGCCGGATTTCCCCCAGGTGTTTTTATAAAGTTCAAGATCACCGCCGAATGGATTTGGCAATGTGAGTATTTTCTCTTTCATTGTTCACTCAAATTCTTGGCAATGCGGGCCAGTGGTGAACCCTTATGCGTCAGGGGGTGCTCGCGAAGCGTGAACAGTAAGCCGGAGCAGGGGGTCACAATTTCTTCCAGCACGTTGCCTGTGACCGGGTCGATGAGTTTGCCAAGCCTGTCGCTTTTTTCAAGGATTTGTCCCACTTCTACCTGTTTGATGAATAATCCTGAATGGGATGCCTGCACCATTGCGACTTGATCGGGTTGCACCTGCTTGGGTTCTTTAATTATTTCGGATGGCGGGGTGATGTTGAGGGTTCCGGTGTAATGCAGGAGGTTCAACATTCCATTGAAAATTTGATCACCCCTGTTTTGGTGGATGCGATGGCAAATTCCGGTTTCTATGACCAGAGTAGGAATTTTTGCGCGGTTCAGATTAAACCCCAGAGTTGATTCGAATATGTCTGCGTTTGGGTGAACCCATATTAAATCTACATTGGATTTTTTTGCCAGTGGCAGTAGCTTTTTTTCAAAATCTTTGATGATTCGTATTTGTGGCAACTCCATCAGGTGGAGGTTGCTGGAATGGAAATCGATGACGATGTCGGAGGACGATTGTAAATCGTCGAGCAGAGTTTGTGATGTTTCAACAGCGAGAGAGGGGTTTTGGCCTGGGCCGAAAGTGCGGTTGATATCTAAAGAAAAAAAAGGCCAGAGCCGCGTGGAACTTTCTAATGCTTGCGAATTCACCGCCGGGTAAATATTTATTTCCCCTTGAATAGCACTTGGATTGGTGTTTTCCAGTTCTTTCAGGTATTGCGTCAGCCTATGGCAAATATAGAGGCCTTCCAGCTCATCGCCGTGGAGTCCTGTTACAAATGAGACTCGCGGTTTGTTGGATAGCGCGGGAAAAACATGCTTAAGAATTTCAATCGGTGGGCCGAGCGGACTTTTAATGGAAAGGATACATTGAGTTTGCACGGGCATATCTTTCTGGTTTACTGAATGCGACCTTTTTTTATTTCGATTTTCATGGCATCGATTTTTCGTTTCAGTGTATTGCGATTGATGCCTAGAGACTTGGCGGCGGCGATTTGTTTGCCGGAATAAGTTTCGAGAATAATTTCAAAAAGATGTTTTTCTACCTTTTGTATGATCGTGTCATACAACATTCCTTCTTCGTTGGTATTTGAAGGAAGTCGCGGATGAGCTGATTCAACCGATCATCCCATTGACTGGGAGAATCGCCTTCTTCCTGAAAGTGTGGCGGTAAATGTTCCGGCAGGATAGGGCCGGAAAGGGCCAGCATCACCGCACGTTTGATAACGTTTTCCAGTTCGCGGATGTTTCCTTGCCAGTGATAGCCACTCAGGATACGCTCAACATCGTTAGACAGGTATACCGTGCCACGGGCCAATGTCTTTGAGTAGCGGCGGATAAAATGATTTGCCAGTAGAGGAACGTCTTCGAGTCTTTCCCGCAATGGTGGCATATCGATATGGATGACGTTGATGCGATGGTATAAATCTTCGCGAAACTTTTTTAGGCTCATCATATCGAGGAGGTTCTGGTTGGTCGCGGCGATGATACGGACATTTGCGCGTAGCGGTTCTTTGCCTCCGACTCGATAGTATTCATTGTCTTGCAGGATGCGCAGTATCTTTGCTTGCAGCGGCAGTTCCATATCGCCAATTTCATCGAGAAATAGAGTGCCGCCATCGGCCTGCTGAAATTTTCCAATTTTTGTTTCGACTGCACCAGTGAACGCGCCGCGTTCGTGACCAAATAATTCCGATTCCAGAAGCTCTCTGGCAATGGCGGCGCAATTAATACAGATGAAAGGTTTGTCTTTTCTTTGCGAATAGTGGTGCAGAGTGCTGGCGATCATTTCTTTGCCAGTCCCACTTTCACCTGTAACAAGGATGGATAAATCGGAACCCGCAGATTTGCCGATGGTCTTAAAAATTTCCTGCATGCTTTTGCTTTTACCGATGATGGCATCGTTTTCTTCTGAAGTGGGCAGACTGTCTGAAATTTTCACTTCTTCAGGTTGAGAATGGGAGTGTGCGGCTTCAGCTCTTTCTATCAGTTTGTAGACATCGTCGAAGTCAAAGGGTTTGGAAAGGTAGCCGTAAGCTCCCAGACGCATTGCTTCGATGGTGTTGTTCATGGAATCTTGAGCGGTCATCATCACGATTTTAAGATCCGGACAGATTTGTCGAGACTGTTCCATCAACTCGAGGCCGCTGATGCCTTCCATAAAAATATCTGAAAACATCATGAGATATTTATTTTTTTGGAGTTGTTCCAGCGCTTTTTCGCCGCTGGTTGCTGTGTCGACGATGTAATTATTTTTCTCCAAACCTTTTTTCAGGACCCAGAGAATATTTTCTTCATCATCGACAATGAGAATTTTATGTGGATTCATTTTATTATTTTATCACCTCTGCCGGATCGGAAGAAAAACTTGTACGGTGGTTCCCAGTCCTTTTTCGGAAGTGATTTTGATTTTTCCGTGGTGGTCTTCGACAATTTTTAGGGAGATGGGCAAGCCCAGTCCGCTGCCTTTGCTTTTAGTGGTGTGAAAGGGGGTGAACAGTTTTTTCTGCGTTTCTTCGTCCATGCCTTCTCCCGAGTCTATGATTTCCACGGCTATATTTTTCCGGGGAACACTTGCGATTGGGGTTTTCACAGCAAAGCCTGAACTGATCCGGGTGACAATTTGCAGGATCCCACCTTTTGGCGAGGCTTCGATAGCATTTTTGATCAGGTTCAGAAAAACCTGCTTAAGCTGGTCCTCATCGGCTTCAATGAGGGGCAGACTGGGATCGTAGATTTGCTGAAATCGACCCTTTTTGCGGGCGAAGGTTTCTTTTTCCAGTATCAGGATATCTTCGAGCACTTTATGGATATTCGTATCTTTCAGTTTGAGCTCAACAGGTCGGGCTAAATCCATCATGCGCTTGACCAGTAGGTTGATGCGGTCGACTTCGGTTATGACAACATCGAGATATTCGCGGTGCGCTGTTTTGCGGATGTCCTGACGTAGCAATTGTGCTGAGCCGCGGATGCCTCCCAGTGGATTTCTGATTTCATGCGCAAGGCCCATTGCCAAGGCACCCAGGTTGCTCAGGTGATCTGCGGGTCGTTGTTGCTCTTCCAGTTCCCGGATCAGACTCATATTTTTTATCAGTATTATGACACCCTGAATGGGGTCGTCAGATTCAAGATAAGGGGATAAAGTCAGGTTGACAGGGAATTGTATTGCGGCAGTTTTTCGTGCCCCATTTGCCTCTACATCATGGTAGCAGGCCCCTGTGACAAGTACCTTACGAACCTTATCGAGAATTTGCGGTTGTCTTGGGAAAAGTTCTTCCAAAGGTCGGTTGGAAATGGCGTCCCTGGATTTGTGGAACATATCTTCAATGGCCAGGTTGCTATGTAAAATTGAAAGCGAAGGCGAGACCAGAATTAACCCATCAATGATGGAGAAGAAAATATTTTGGTGAATGCGGTCGGGTTCTTTCATAGGCTTGGGCTATTTGGAACCCTTGGCCTTTTTCGATTTCCCACTGGAATAAGGACTCTTGGCTGTTGACTTTTTTGCCGGGGCAGCAGGGGCGGGCTCAGCTTTTTCTTTTTTATCTGCTGCTGGGGTTTTTGCGTCAACCGCCGGAGCAGGGGCCGCATCGTCTTTGCCTTTAGATTGTTTGCCTTCTTGTTCCCAGCCTTTTTTCCGGGCTTCTGAAGGATACTCGGAAGTGTACCACCCGGAACCTTTGAGGATGAACCCTGATGCGGAAACGATCAGGCGCACTTTGCCATTATCTTTATCATCGCAGCCCAGGCCATTGCAGGTTTTCAGGGGTTTTGCCGACATGGTCTGCATGGCCTCAAAGGTAACTCCGCATTTATCACATTCGTACTCATAAATGGGCATGAATCATACTCTCCAGAAATTATTAGGGTCGATTATTGAACTTTGCAGAAAATCTGCTTTAAACCGGGGTGAGCCATTTGCGGAAATCTGCATTGTAGCCGCGGGCTATCTCGAAAAAGGTTTGCTGAATTTTGTCTGTAATGGGTCCTTTTTTGCCTGAACCAATGACTCGATTATCAATTTCGCGGACAGGGGTTATCTCTGCCGCAGTTCCGCTAAGAAAAAATTCTTCAGCAATATACAACTCGTCACGAGTGATGTTTCTTTCTTCTACTCCGATACCGAGTTTATGGCAAATTTGAATGACAGCGTCTCGCGTGATCCCATCAAGGTTTGAGCATGAAAGAGATGGGGTATGCAGTTTGCCTTTGGAATAAATAAAAATATTTTCTCCAGAGCCTTCGGATACAAAACCATTTGGGTCAAGCAATATGCCTTCATCATATCCATCGCTATGGGCCTCAGCCTTGGCTAGAATGGAATTGATATAGTATCCACAGGCTTTGGCTTTGGTCATTGAGATGTTTATGTGATGTCGAGTGAAAGAAGAAACACGTACGCGGATTCCTTTATTGAGTCCGTCTTCCCCAAGATAAGTTCCCCACGGCCATGCCGCAATAGCACAACGAACATCAACGCCTTTCGGGTTCAGTCCCATTTTATTATCCCCGAGAAAAACAATGGGGCGGATATAACATTCCTCTAGCTTGTTTTCGCGAACAACCTGAAGAATAGCATCATGGATCTCTTTGTTAGAAAAAGGAATTTTGATTCCGAGAATGACGGCAGACTGAAACAGGCGATCGACATGCTCCTGAAGCCGAAAAATTGCGGAACCATTTTCTTTGGAATTGTAACAACGAATTCCTTCAAAAACTCCCAAGCCATAATGCAGGGTATGAGTGAGTACATGGACGTTGGCTTCGTGCCAGGGAACTAATTTTCCATCCATCCAGATTTTTTCTGATTTTTCCAAAGGTGCCTCTTATTTGATAGAGATGCAGTTATTTAGCCGGATTAGTGTAAAGTTAGATATTATTGGCCCTTAGGCTTAAAATCAAGGCAAATAAATGCGTTGACATGCTATTATAGTTTTGATACTTTCCACCCTTTGCTTTTGCTATTTAAGAGGGGGCCGCTAGCTCAGTTGGTAGAGCACTTGACTTTTAATCAAGTGGTCGAAGGTTCGATCCCTTCGCGGCTCACTTCTTACTTTTTTCAATAAGTTGAACGTCCCCATCGTCTAGCCTGG
>JAESTE010000053.1 GCA_016763735.1 Nitrospinaceae bacterium
ACGGGCAACCCAGAAGAAAAGAATATCGAATCCGGTACAAAGCATGGATGTGGGGTAAAAGCGTTCGAGGCTCTGGGTTTTCTCCGGCCACCCCAAAGTCGAAAAGGGCCATAGAGCAGAACTGAACCAGGTATCCAGCACATCCGTTTCCTGAACAAGGTCTGTTGAAGAACAAGCCGAACAGGAATTTGGAGTTTCCCTAGCGACAACCACTTCACCACAGCTTTGACAATTCCACGCGGGAATCTGATGTCCCCACCATATCTGCCGCGAGATACACCAGTCGCGGATATTTTCCATCCATTCGAAATAAGTATTTTCCCAAAACTTGGGAATAATTTTTATAGTGCCGTCTCGCACCGCCTTCATAGCAGGCTCGGCAAGAGGCTTGGCTTTTACAAACCATTGCTTTGACAAATAAGGTTCCACCACCGTCTGGCAACGATAACAATGACCCACTGAATGGTTTAGATCTTCGACCTTAACCAACACTCCCGAATCTTTTAAGTCTTCGACCAGTTTCTTTCGACACTCGAAACGGTCTAACCCTTCATAATCAGAACCCGCGAGGGAGTTCATCGTCCCATCTGGATTCATAACATTTATAGATTCCAGTTGGTGCCGTCGCCCCAATTCAAAATCGTTGGGGTCATGCGCCGGGGTTACTTTTAACGCACCCGTGCCAAAAGAAGTGTCGACATATCTATCTTCAATTAAGGGTATCTCACGGTTCAGTATAGGAAGGACAAGGCTTTTTCCTTTGTATTTCTGGTAACGCTCATCATCAGGATTAACAGCAACCGCCGTATCCCCCAACATGGTTTCCGGTCGCGTCGTCGCAATAATTAAAGAGCCTTCGCCCTCTTTAAAAGGATATTTGAGATGGTATAGATGTCCCTGCGCATCCTGATGTTCAACCTCAAGATCAGAAAGTGCTGTTTGGCAACGCGGGCACCAGTTGATGATGTAGTCGCCCTTATAGATGAGACCTTCTTCATAAAGAGTGACAAAAACTTCGCGGACTGCTTTCGATAGTCCTTCATCCATGGTAAAGCGTTCGCGCTCCCAGTCCAGGGAACAGCCGAGTTTTTTCAATTGACCGGTGATGGTTCCGCCCGATTCATTACGCCATTTCCAGACACGTTCAACAAAAGCTTCCCGACCTAATTCCTGCCGGTTGCTTCCCTCTGCATGCAATTGTTTCTCGACCACATTCTGAGTGGCGATTCCCGCATGATCCATGCCGGGCTGCCAAAGGGTATTGTAGCCCTGCATTCTTTTCCAACGAGCAATAATATCTTGCAGGGTATTGTTGAAGGCGTGACCGATATGCAGTCGGCCGGTGATGTTGGGTGGCGGGATAACTATTGAATATGCAGGGGACTCCTTGGTTTCATCCGCGTGGAAATAATTCTTTTCCTGCCAAAATTGTCCCCAGCGTTTTTCAACTTCACCGGGTTCGTATTGTTTGTCTAGTTGAATCATTCAAAAATCACTTGCAGCATAAAAACCTGGGGTCCTAATCGATCCATTCGGGTTCTAGGGAAATATATTTTGGCAATCCAAAACAAGCATTACTTTGTTTAAAACGGGAGAGGGCTTTTTACCAAAGAATGACAAATAAAGAAAGGTATTAAATCCCCAAGCGGGTTTTCTTCTCCTATGGCTTAGGCCAAGTGTAAAATAAAAACCTTAGATTAGGCATCTCGTCTGCTTCCAACGCTCATATCTTTTTGATTTTATCAATCTCTTCTCGGATGATCGACCTGGCAATTTCTGGAGTGATTTCTCGAACCACTTCGCGGATCGTTTTCACCAGAATATCAGACAGGCCAGACATTTCCTTTTGCAAGGAACTATCCAGCGACCTTTCTAGTATTTGCCGAACCTGCTCACCAGCGACCTGAATGAAACGGTCATCACTATTCTCATAGTTCGGGGAGTCCTGATAACGCGTAGACTCTAATGAAGATGGATCGTACTCAGATTTTCTCGTATTTCTTCAGGGTTGTAAGGCCGTCTTTCCGCTCCTGAAAAAGCTCCCGGTGCCATTTTTTCCAGAAGATCCTCTGGTTCAGGGACGATACCTCCCAAAACAGACATCCCTGATTCTTTCATTTCAACAGGCTGTTTTGCACCACCTGAAACAATTTCTTTGAACGCAGAATCGAGATCATCGAGGCTTTCCATTTTTTGCGGTCGCACTTCTGCATAAACCTCAAAGTCTTCATCAAAATTTTCTTCGTTTTCCAGAACAGGCTCTTCGGTCGCAAGCTCTGGCTCAGGCTCAGGAACCTGTTCCTCCAATTGAGTTTCTACCTCTTGAATCATCTGTCCCAACACATCGTCATCGCTGGAAGCTATCGGAGCTGGCTCACTGCTGATTTCGCTTTCCACGTCTTGGATCATCTGACTCAATATATCGTCATCGATGGCCGCAGACGGTTCTTCAACAATTTCTTCTTCCGGGAGTTCTTCAAATGGGGGCAAAGCCTCTTCTTCTACAGATTCCACAAGCTCGGCAGGTGGAGGAATATCCTCTATTGGATCATCTGTCATTCCCATGGAATCGGTGGAAAGCCTTTCAACAGACTCCAGCAATTCCTCAAGGCTGGGCTCGTCATCTTTTCTTCAACACTATCTGGCAATACATCCGTTTCTACAGCACTCTCCCCTGTCATAACCTGTAATACCATTTGAACGATATCATCAGACTTGAAGGGCTTTGAAATATGGTTTTCAGCCTGGCATTCCTTGAAACGGTCTTCGTCAAAATCTTCAAAATCACTAGCCAGAAGCAAGACCTTGATCTTCGCAAACTCAGGATTCCCTTTAATTTTCTGGCACAATTCAAATCCATCAAGACCGGGCATATCAACATCTGCCAGAACGATATCGGGTTTAAAATCCGGAACTTTGTCAAAGGCTTCCTGTCCATCGCCAATGCCTTCAACCTCGGCATCCTCGTTTTCAAAAGCCATTGCAACAATTTTCTGAATTGTAATACTGTCGTCAGCGACAAGAATTCTAATTGTCATAAAATTCTATCCATTAGATTTTAAATTGGCAAGCCCACGTTAAGCAGATAATAACTGGCGATTGCAAAACCATTGCGGGAAGATTAAAAATAGACCGATTTTTTCTTCCCCTCAACAATCACTTTTAACCAGCTAAGGGGTGCAATCTCAACCATTTAAGTATATCATATTTCCTGATGACATTATAAGATTTAAGATTAGGAAAATGAACGACCCCGCCGCAAGCAGACGGGATATCCCAAAAATATTTTTATTTAACAGGCGTGGCAAGCCACGGGGAATTAAACCCACTTTGTGGGATTAAATCGATTATTTTTGGGGTGTGCTTGATTGTTCAAAATTTTCGTTGTTTTGGAGAAACCTGGGCTTTGATGCTTTCTTATCTATATAAACATTCCAAATTTTTTCGCTGGGGCACGTTATTTGTTTTCTGGCTGGTTCTGGCTTTCCCTTCCTCTTCATTTGCCATTTACATCCAGCTTGACACAATCGCCGACGTTAAAACCAATTTCAGTGAGGGTTGCGCCTCCATAAAAGATATAGGCAATCAGTCCGAAAGGCTGGGAATTGATGCCGTCATTTTTGGTGACTATGCAAGAAACTCTATTGAGTTCGGGGCCAAACCCTTTGAACGCATATTCAAAAACGCGACCGAAGGCCCTTCCGTACTCGGGCGTAGTGCTTCTGGCTTCATCTCCGAAGTCAACGACAACGATCGACAGATAAAGGAAACTATTCTGATTCCCGGAGTGGAAACCATTCCCTTTTATTTCTGGTCCGGCAGTAACTACGATAAAAAC
>JAESTE010000054.1 GCA_016763735.1 Nitrospinaceae bacterium
GGATACCCCGTCTGCTTGCGGCGGGGTCGTTCATTATCTAGGCAACTAAAAACCTGGCTCGATTTCAAAGGACTTAGCAATGGCATCAAATAATTCTTCGTTTGACATCACCTCCGCAACGGATCTTGCGGAGATTCAAAACGCCTGCAATCAGACCATGTTGGAAATTCGCCAACGATTTGATTTCAAGGGTAGCAAAAGCCATGTAGAAATCGACATGAAAACGGCGGAAATAAAAATCCTTGCGGATGATGCTCACAAACTAAACTCAGTGATCGATATACTCCAGGGAAAGTTAGTGAAACGAAAGATATCCATCAAGGCTTTGGACTATGGCAATGTGGAAGCTGCGTCAGGGGACACGGTCAGGCAGAGTATAAAAATTCAGCAAGGAATCCCACAAGAAAAAGGCAAGGAGATCGTCAAGCATATTAAAACTCTGGGACTCAAAAAAATGCAGGCGCAGATTATGGACGATCAGGTAAGGGTTACGGGTAAAGATAAGGATGATTTGCAGTCCGTCATCGCAAGCCTCCAGCAAAAAGATTTTGGCATTGATATGACTTTCACAAATTATCGTTGATCAATCACGCAAAAGATCAAGGATCGCTTCCCCAAATATTTTTCCGGCCCCCGGATCGTTTGAAGTAATGATTCGATCAATAACAACAAGGTTTTTTTCTTCAGGAAAAGCACCTACATCTGCCAATTCCTTCAGAAACGCCTCCTCGTTTAGCGCGGAAACTTCGCATCGAGAAACTAAACCAGCACGAGCCAACGCGACTACCGACAAACCAAACGCTCCCAAAATTTTCCCTGCTCGAAAATGGTCTGTGAGTATTTGCGGTAAAATTGAGTCTTCCCAAATAGAACTCTTGGCGCCCTTTCCACCGATAACAATGACCGCATCATACTTTTGTCTACCTTGTAAAAACCGATTCCAATCCACCAGCATTCCATCAGGTTGAAACAGGGATTTTTCCTCACTTTTGGCTTCTTTACCCGATTTTGATAAAATTCGACATTCTCCTGCCTCTCCTTCGAGTACCTCTTTTAAATCAAACAATTGTTGTTCGCAAAACCGATTTTGCGGGATCACCAGCAAAAAAATAAATGTACTCATAAGTTACTCCTACACCTGCTTAACAAAATAAATTATCTCAAATTTTTCAATGCTATTTTTATGATACAGCATTGTTAGAAGAAAAAAAATAACTCAAAATATGCCATCTGAAAGACAAAAAACACATAGACAGAATTTCTTGACATGATTTTCAAACCTATGCTAAAAAACATTGGCTTACCATTTAAAAAAAGGGCACACCATGGCTAATGGGAAAGTGAAATGGTTCAGCAATCCGAAAGGTTACGGTTTTATCCGAACAGATGATGAGGAAGATATTTTTGTGCATTTTTCCGCAATTCAAACCGAAGGATTTAAAACCTTAAGCCAGGGGCAGGAAGTAGATTTTGAAATCAGCGAAGGGCCCAAAGGTCCGCAAGCAGCTAACGTCACCGCTAAATAAAACCCGCCAATACTTTTTATTGAATTCCGGCAGTCCCTCCTGCCGGTTTCTATTTTCGAGTCTCTATCTAAACAATTGGAGTAATTCATGCCTATTATAATGACTGCCCGTTATCAGGTACACCCACAAACGGTGGATCGGTGTAAACAAGCAATAAAAAATCTCGTGGAGTATGTCAAAGAAAACGAAAAAGGAACTTTATACTATATCGCAAATCAGGAAATATTAAATCCCTATGCCTTCCTGCATATGATGATCTTCCAAGATGAGGTAGCATTGACTATGCACCGTTCATCCGAGGCTGCTGAAAGATTTGTCAGTGTTATTTATCCGGCGGCCATCGACCCCCTCGAATTTAAAGAATATAACGAGATCGGGCATAACTTCAACTTTGGGAGCTAATAGGTTTTAGCTGTTGATATCTTTTAAGAGCTCGGCCACTTCCTGCAAATTATTCTCAATGTTCGGTGGGCTTTCAGAAAATTCAGCGTTCCCGTTTTGGCTCGCGGTATTCTTTTCATTACCGTCCGCAGAGAAATATTTACTCAGCTGGTAATGCGAATCAACCCGCACCCAGCTTTTCCCATCACCAGAGATTTCATCGCTACCTAATAAGGCTCTCTTCCTTATAAAAGTCCGAAGTTTTTGGGTTGGGACACTGGGAATGGTTACCGACCCTCGCCGAACCATTACCACTTTGATAGGGGTTGTTTTTTGAACCATAACTATACTGTGTCGCCTGAAGGGTTAGACGGCTTATCTCCCACAAACATGTCTGCCGCCATGAACATTACGCCTATTGTAATACAGGAATCTGCAACATTGAAGGCGGGCCAATGCTGATTCTCTATAAAAAAATCGATGAAGTCGATGACTTCTTTATGAAGAATCCGGTCAATCAGGTTTCCTATTGCACCACTAAAAATCAAAATCAAACCCGTGTGAACCAAACGTTTTTCTCTACCCGTTTGATGGAATATTGCCAAGATCGCAACTATAGCAATTACCGAAACAAATATCAGAAGATAAGGTTTCAACTCCGATTGCTGATCAGAAAATATTCCAAACGCTACTCCCGAGTTGCGAATGTGGGTTAAATTAAAGAAGCCTTCCACAACCTTGACAGAATAATTAATGGGTATATGCAACGTGACCATAAACTTGGTGTATTGATCTATTACAATCAACGCGCTCGAAATTATGAATAAAAATAAATATTTATTTCTCAAATTTTTATTCTCCGGCGTCTCGCAAATGCCCCTGACAACGTTGGCAGTTCAGGCTGTCATTCGCATTCGATTCCGCAACAAAATAATGCCAACATCTATCGCATTTCTGCCCTGGATGCCTTTCAGTAAATATTTTTACTCCGGGTAATGAATCACTGGCATAGATGTTTTCATCATCTCCCAAACTATCCACCAATTCTACTTTAGAAACAATAAATATAAACTTCAATTCTTCTGAGTATTGACTGACAATTTTCTTGATAGAATCTGGAAGCTCCAGCTTAATAATAGAATCCAAAGAATGACCGATGACTTTATCTCTGCGGCTCGCTTCAGAAGCCTTACTCACTTCGCCTTTAAGCTGAACCAGCAGTTCCCAGTTACGAGTCAACTCCTCACCAAATGCCACATCCTCATTATCAGGGAACGAAGACAGGTGAACGCTTTTCTCCTCGACACTTCCCTTGGGCAAATAGCGCCAGATTTCTTCTGCGGTGAAACTCAAGATCGGTGCTATCAATCGTACCATCCCCATCAAGAGGATATAGAGAGTGGTCTGCCCTGCCCTCCTCCCCTGAGATTTTGCCGGGTAGGTGTACACACGATCTTTTAAAATATCGAGATAAAACGCACTGAGTTCTACAACACAAAAATTTGTAAAAGAATGATAAAAAGTATGGAACTCATAATTTTCAAAAGCCGAAAGAATTTTTTCCCTTAGGACATTAAAGCGGCTGAGAATATACCGATCAATTTCAGGCAGAGATTCCAGCGGCACTCTGTCCTTATTCGGATCAAAATCATATAGATTGCCAATAAGATAGCGGATCGTGTTACGAATTTTTCTGTAAGATTCTGTCAACCGTTTCAAAATTTCATTGGAAACGCGAATATCTTCGCGGTAATTTTCTGAAGCCACCCATAAGCGTAAAATCTCTGCGCCATATTGATCAATGATCTTTTGCGGCGCAATCACATTGCCGGCGGACTTCGACATTTTCTTGCCCTTACCATCAACCACATATCCATGAGTGAGCACAGCCTTATAAGGCTCTTTGCCTCGTGTTCCGATCGACTCCAATAACGAACTATGAAACCATCCTCGATGCTGGTCGCTGCCTTCAAGGTATAAGTCCGCTGGCCAGCTTGGGTCCGCACTGTTTTCCAAAACAGCGGCATGGCTGACTCCAGAATCAAACCAGACATCTAAAATATCGTTTTCCTTTTTAAACTCTTCGTTGCCACATTTTTTGCACTTGGTTCCTTTTGCAATCAATTCTTCAACAGGTGTCTCAAACCAGAAATCTGCTCCACGTTTTTCCACACCTTCGGCCACACGCTCAAACACCTCTTTGGCGTTCACAAACTCACCGCATTCGGTGCAAGTACATAGCGTAATAGGAACGCCCCAAGCCCTTTGCCTAGACACACACCAGTCCGGACGGTTTTCGATCATGCTGTAGATTCGTCCTTTACCCCAATCAGGAATCCACTTCGTCCGCTCTATTCCTGCCAACGCATTTTTACGCAGTCCCTCTTTTTCCATTGAGATAAACCACTGGTTCGTCGCACGAAAAATTACCGGCTGATGACAACGCCAGCAATGCGGATAGGAATGCTTGATATCTTCATGATGAATCAGCGATCCATCTTGTTTCATCTTTTCAATTATTTCAGGATTCGCCTTCCTGACAAACATACCTGCAAAATGTTCTACTTCAGAAATGAAAACACCACCATCATCTACCGGGTTATAGGGTTCCAAACCATATTTCAAACCAACAATATAATCATCCTGACCATGGCCCGGAGCGGTATGAACACAGCCTGTGCCCTGCTCCAACGTAACGTGCTCTCCCAGAATAACCTTTGATTCGCGATCAATGAACGGATGCTGGCATACTGCGTTTTCCCAGTCCTTACCTTTGCAGCCGCCGAGAATTTTATAATCCTTAATATCCCATTCCAATATCAGTGACGACAACCGATCTTCTGCAACCACCAAAACCTCATCGCCAATGGCGACTCCCACATAATGAAATTCCGGATGCAGACTAATGGCAAGGTTTGCCGGTAACGTCCACGGGGTCGTTGTCCAAATCACCATATACGCGTTAGCACCAATGAGCATATTCGTCCTACACACGGCCCCCAGACTATCCGGCATACCGGATTTAATGGCAAACTTGACATAGATGGAGGGCGAAGTATGGCCGGCGTGCTCCACTTCCGCCTCTGCTAACGCCGTACGGCAAGAAGTGCACCAGTGAACCGGCTTCAAACCTTTATAGACCATGCCTTTTTCGACAAACTTACCGAACTCGCGAACGATGGTTGCTTCATAGGAATAGTCCATAGTCAGATACGGGTTGTCCCAGTCCGCAAAGATGCCTAACCTTATAAATTCTTCGCGCTGAATATCGACGAACTCCTGAGCATAGGTACGACATTGTTTCCTGATCTCGCTTTTTTCGAGACTCATCTTCTTTTCTTTGAGCTTCTTACCAACCTGATGCTCAATCGGCAATCCATGACAATCCCACCCCGGGATGAATGTAGCATCGTAGCCCTTCATGCTCATGATCTTCACAATAAAATCTTTGAGGATTTTATTAAGCGCATGCCCCATATGAATATGACCATTCGCATAGGGGGGGCCATCGTGGAAAATAAATTTTTCTTTTCCCTTCGATGATCGTTCTTCGTATATCTTTTCTTTAGCCCACCATTCAAGCGTTTCAGGCTCCCGCTTGGTGAGGCTGGCTTTCATTGGGAAGTCTGTTTGCGGTAAATTGAGTGTGTCTTTAGTTTCCATGATTCTCTATTTAAATTTCATCGCTTGTTTCGCCCTGTCGAGAGTAGAAGTGGCAACCAACTGCGCCTTCTTTGTCCCTTCGGCAATTATCTCTTCTACATCTTTTGGCTTTTTAACAATCTCATTGCGCTTTTCCATCATCGGGCGCATGCCTTCCAGCATGGTTTCAGTGAGCATGTTTTTACAATCGCCACAGCCAATTTTTGCAGATCGGCAGCCTCCGCCACCTCATCCTGCATCGATTGCGATGAGTAAATTTTATGAAAAGGATACAGGTTGCACACATCCGGGTCACCCGGATCATCCCTACGCGCCCTGGCCGGGTCGGTCAACATCTGCTTCACTTTTTTGGAAACCTCTTTTTCCGTATCCGAAAGAAAGATAGCGTTGTCGTACGATTTGCTCATCTTCCTGCCATCGAGGCCATTCAGTTTGGGGATGTCAGAAATTTTCGCATCTGGCTCGATGGACACTTTCTTCTTATAGAGATTATGAAAACGTCGCACAATTTCCCGCGATAATTCTAAATGCGGTGCTTGATCTATTCCGACTGGAACAAAGTCTGCCCGATACAAAACAATATCTGCTGTCTGTAATACCGGATAGCCGAGAAATCCATACGTGCTCATATCGACTTTTTTCACCTCGTCCTGCTTTTCTTTATAAGTCGGGTTTCGCTCCAGCCAGGGAACAGGAATCATCATCGAAAGCATAAGGTGAAGCTCTGCATGTTCAGGAATTTTCGATTGCAAAAATAAGGTGGTTTTTTCCGGGTCCAACCCGGCACTCAACCAGTCCACCGTCATTTCATACGAAAATTTCTTGATAAGGCTGGGGTCTTCATAAAGAGAAGACAGAGCATGCCAGTCGGCGATAAAGAAGAAACACTCAAAATCGTCTTGCAGGTCTACCCAGTTTTTGAGAGCACCAAAATAGTTTCCAAGATGCAGTTTTCCCGAAGGCTGCATTCCGCTCAATATTCGTTTCATCGGCAATTTTTCATATACTCATCAGGAGGCAAAACTCGCCCGCAATACTTGAATGATCATTGGGAATGTTTCCTGACTCAGGAAAGACACCGAATAGTTAATGGGGTACATCAAAATGGTTCCGATAATTCGCGTGCCTGCAAACTGATCCAGCAAGAAGGCTCCTAAAATCAGGAACGCCCCGAACTTGTCCAAATTTGTCAACTATTCCGCAACGTGATCGGGAACCATTCCTTTCAACACACTCGACCCATCCAGAGGATACATCGGCAGCATATTGAAGATCGCTAAAGCGACATTGATCCATATACCATATGCCAAAATAACAAACAAATAAGAAAACTCAGGCGAAATCAAACGGATAAAAAAACTGCAAACCACGGCCATAGCAATGTTCGCCAGCGGCCCGGCAATGGCCACATACATCATGTCGCGGCGCGGATTCTCAAAATTTCTCCAATCTACAGGAACCGGTTTGGCCCAGCCGAATCCGACAAAGTAAAAGAACAAAACCCCCATGATATCCAGATGCCGAAGCGGATTAAACGATAACCGCCCCAACCGCTGAGCCGTGTTATCGCCAAGCATGAGAGCCACGCGACCATGGGAATATTCGTGAACCGTTAAGGAAAACAAAACAACCGGGGTCATCAATACCATCAATTGTATTTTGGTCAAACCGAATGCCTCTTCGTGTCAAAAAAGTATCAATTATCTAAAGGGGGAAAATCAGGCAACCGTATAAAACTAAAGAAGGGCCGATTTCGAGGTAAAATCCTAAACTGGCGATATTTTAACATAAAATTAACCACAGATGAACCCAGACCGGGCAACGCCCGGGAGAAATAATAAAAACCCCTCTCCCCACTGAGGGAGAAGGCTCGGTAAGGGGGAATAAATGATCCCCCCTGATAAGGGGGGCTGGGGGGTTATCTCTCTTACCCTGAGTTCATCGAAGGGCAAAGGGTATCGGGGTTGCCTTTTTTACCCCCTCTTTCCTAAAGAGGGCCGGGGTGATTTTCATTTAGGGGGTTTGCTTGTACTGCCACCCGCGCCAGCGGGTTTGACTTTTTCCAGCCTCATGTGTACCTTTGATCGGATTAGCTAATTTATCTTCAAAAAGTTAAAACTAAACGAATCCATGCCCGATCTGACCCGCCTTGAAGAACTGGTAGAAA
>JAESTE010000004.1 GCA_016763735.1 Nitrospinaceae bacterium
CCCAGAGCATTGATCAAACGCTTAAAGAAGTAGAAAAATTTGGGGTCAACCTTGTTGAAATCACCGGTGGAGAACCGTTGATGCAGGAAGGTGTCTACCCCTTAATGAATGAACTTCTTAAAAGTGGATATCAAGTCATGTTTGAAACGGGAGGTTCCTTGTCACTGGAAAAAGTACCTCGAGATGTAATAAAGATTATGGATTTAAAATGTCCCGGCAGTGGTGAGCATAAAAAAAATGACCTGAACAATTTAAAATTCCTTGCCCCACATGATGAAGTCAAATTCGTAATACTGGACAGACAGGATTATGAATGGAGCCGCGACTTAATAAAAAAACATAAGATCAATGAAACTGCTCCCATTCTGTTTTCTCCTGTTTATGACAAACTTGAACTTAAGGAAATGGTCAAATGGATTCTTGAAGACCGGCTCCCCGTTCGCCTACAAACGCAATTGCATAAAATAATCTGGAACAAGGAAGCCCAAGGGGTCTAAACCACTAAACGGGAGCCAGACAACCCTCTAGCTAGAGCCATAGATCACAATTGTTAGTCCACCATTCTATTATCAAATCAGTGCGCAATTTCTCTTGATACCTTGCCTTCCATTATGATCGCACGCAAAAAAATAAAAAATTTACAATCACGCTTACTGAGTTGGTATGACGAGCAAAAACGCGATATGCCCTGGCGTAAAAATCACGATCCCTATCGAATTCTCGTCTCAGAATTTATGCTGCAACAAACGCAGGTCAAAACCGTTATCCCTTATTATAAAAAATGGATGAAGTCCTCCCCTACAGCTGAAAAGCTGGCCGCCGCAAGTGAATCGAAGGTACTGAAACATTGGGAAGGGCTCGGATATTATTCGCGCGCCAGGAATTTGCGAAAGTCTGCAATTTATATCCAACACGAATTTTGTGGCAAAGTTCCTGACTCAATGGAAAAGATTCTAAAACTACCCGGTGTCGGACGTTACACGGCAGGGGCCGTCTTAAGTATCGCTTTTGACAAAAAGGTTCCTGTTTTAGATGGCAATGTAAAACGAGTATTATCACGATTGATGTTGTTAAATGAAAATGGCAATAACAAAATATCGGAGACACGACTCTGGAACACTATGGAGGATTTGCTCCCTGAAAAAAGGTGTGGTGATTTTAATCAGGCTTTCATGGAGTTGGGTGCCACCGTCTGCCTGCCAAATAATCCGATCTGCAAAGAGTGCCCCCTCAAACGACTTTGTGAAGCCAATCAATCTGACAAGCAAGATTTTTTCCCACCTCCTAAGACCTCGATTAAAACAACCAGGATTCAGGTCAGCGCAGCAGTAATTTTTAAAAAAGGGTATGTGTACATTCAAAAGCGCAGAGCCAAAGGGTTAATGGGAGGACTCTGGGAGTTCCCTGGCGGGAAAATGGAATCGGGTGAAACGGAAACGGAATGCCTGCGGCGGGAAATAAAAGAAGAGCTTGGAGTTAATATCCGCATTGGAAAAAAGTTAATGACTCACCGCCATAGTTATACTCGTTTTCGGGTAACGCTTCATGTCTTCCAATGCCAAATGCATTCAGGGACACTCTCCCCTTCTGCATGTGATGACTGGATATGGGTAAAACCAGATGAATTGAAGCAATACCCCTTCCCTGCTGCAAATGTTAAAATAATAAAACTATTAAATAAAAAATCCAGAATTCCACGACACCCGGAACCAAAGCCATTGCCGTAGGAGCTGCCACCAACCTATTCCTTTCCCTTATCAAATTTATCGGAGGAGTTTTTGGCAACAGCATGGCCCTGATCGCAGATGCCTTGCATTCTTTATCCGATCTCATTACGGATGCGGTTGTTTATTTCTCGCATGGCGTGGGACAACTACCCCCTGATAAAAATCATCCTTATGGCCATGGGCGCGCCGAGACCATAGGCACTACAGTGGTAGGACTGCTGATTATTATCACAGGGTTGGGAGTAGCCTATGAAGCCTGGGAGACGATGACCCAAAATATAGATAAAACCCCGGGCTGGCTAGCTGCCGCTATCGCAATTCTTTCTGTCTTCATTAATGAAGGTTTGTACCGCTACACTCTCAAAATTGGCGAAGCCTCAAAGAGTCCTTCTCTGATCGCTAATGCCTGGCACCATCGCACCGATGCGATTTCATCCATTGCTGCATTTATCGGCATCCTCGGAGCGTGGAACGGCATTGCCATTATGGACCCACTTGCAGGAGGCTTGGTCGGTTTGATGGTCTGCAAGGTAGGTTATGATTTTTCCCGTGACGGATTTCGGGATTTAATGGACACAGCCCTCAGTGAAGAGCACACACAAAAAATATTCGCTATCTTGAATGAAATACCTGAAGTCATCCATTTTCACGATTTACGCTCCCGTACCATTGGCGGAGAAATTCTCATAGATGTTCATATTTTGGTAGACCCGGAAATGACCGTTACAGAAGGCCATGGTGTTGCAGAAGTGGTGAGAAGAAACGTGATCAAGGCCTTTGACAATGTGCAGGATGTTCTCGTTCATGTTGATGGAGAACATGATGCCGAGGTCGAAAACCTTTATTCCTTGACGCGAAAGGAATTGATTGAAATCACCAAACCCGTTTTTGAAAATGTGCACGGAATAAAGTCGGACCCTGAAATTCGCACCCACCACATAAAGGGAAAGACCTTATTAGATGTATTCCTGCAAATGGAGGGTCACCAAGAGATGGAAGAAATTCAAAATCGAATCAATGAAGTTAGATTACGACTGGAGGCGATCCCAAAAATTGATAGGGCAAGGGTTTTTCTAGATTTGAATAATGAATTCGGGAAACACAATTAACCGTCCGCTGTCATTTTCTTAAGGGTGTCCCCTTCCCACTCATACTTCAATCTAGACCTTCCTTTATACAGACCTTTTTGAAAAGCATGACCATAAATCAAAGGCAAAGAAACGCTAGGCTCCACAAACGCCATACTATGGTCCGCCTGCTTATTCACCTTTCCCCATGATTGCGCCTCGCCAAGCGTACTACCACTCAATCCGCCCCAATGCGGCGAATCGGTAGTCACTTGCACAGCGTATTTATGGCCTCCAGTATCCTTGCCAAAAATATACGCCATAACAACGGAATCATTAATATAGTTTTTCGGCACGCCACCTGCCACATAAAATGCCGAAGTCCGTGATGAGTTCACAACAATTTGAGTGAGCTCATAATTATCACGGATGGAGTCAATGGTAATGGGTTTGCGCCCTTCTTTACGACATTTGTAATAATGCTCGGTAAGTCCAATTCCTATACTCGAATCGTTAAGAGCAGGGCAAAAAACTGGAATATTATTTTTACGAGCCGTCACTAGAATTGACTCTTCATCATCAATAGTATCAGAAAGAAGAGAAATGAATTCACGGCTGGAATAGTTTCTTGGTTCCAGCTTATCGGCAAACTCTCCGATCAAGGTATCATCTTCAACAAATAGTTCATCATCGACATACGTATCATAAATCCGGTCGATAAAAAGTTCGCGGAGTTTTGTATCATCGGCAGTAGGGCTTCCATAATAATGGCCGCCGCCCAGAGCATTATAATAATCCTGATAAAGAACTGCTCCCGTTGACACTATGACATCGACCATATTGTAATGAACCATATCGCGGATCACCTTCCTCAACCCGGCAGCAATCAGCGGTCCGGCGAGACCAAGCATTATCGTTGGACGCTCGTCATCTTGAAGCATTTTTCCAAATATTTGGGCGCATTGACCGAGGTTCCTCGCCTGAATAGAAGCCGACTGAAAAGATTCAACCAGATCCCCGACATCATTTATATCCTCAAAATTGACCGGAGAAATCCTCTTATGAAGAATTTCTTTTTTTTCTTTTCTCTGACCCTCATCGAGAGGTTCCGGAATAAGGGTATCCTTATAACCCATATGTCACTCCACTACAGTTAAATGCTAAAAGCACGTTTATTTTAATATCGAGAACACAAATCATTTGAATGGTTCTTGGTATCTACATTTTCAATACTTTCCAATATTTTTCCGTCTTCACCAATCACATAACTGATTCGAGCTGCATATTGGTCGTCGGCACTTTTAATAGCGTGGTAGGCCAAAGCAATATCTTTATTTACATCACATAGCAAGGGATAAGAAAAAGAAAATTTTTCAGCAAAGGCTTTATTATCTTTTTCATTGTCCAGACTCACTCCGAAAACTTGAATTCCCTTCTCTTCAAACTTCTTAAAATCATCGCGAAAACCCTGGCCTTCCATCGTGCACCCCGGAGTATCCGCCTTGGGGTAAAACCACAACACTATTTTTTTCCCTAGATAGTCTTTTAAGTTTATCGAATTGCCATTATGATCATTGACCGAAAAAGCAGGCGCTTCGGTTCCAGGTTGTAGCATTATATTTCTCCTGATTTAATTTAAAATTTTGAGTTGAACATTCTAACTTAGATGTCTGATTTCTATTTTAGAAGCATTTTATTTTAGAGGAAATTAATTTTCCGGGAAAGTCTTGGAAATAAAAATCTCGCTCAGCCTCAGATCTTCAGGCCGCGTAATCTTTATATTTTGTTCCGAACCCTCGACAACCTTTACCGGCTTTCCAAGGTGTTCTATCAAGGTGCCTTCATCGGTCCCATAAAATTTTTCAGAATTCGCTTTTTTGAATGCCTCTTGCAAAAGTTCATAACGAAATACCTGAGGGGTTTGAACTCTCCACAATCCCTCCCGATCAACTGTTTGCAAAACCAAACCGGAATCATCTACCTTTTTTATTGTGTCATGTACTGGAATTGCGGTGATAGCCGCTCCATATTCCCTGGCCACAGCAACCGACTCCTGAATCATCCGATGCGACAAAAAAGGCCGTACGCCATCATGCACCAATACAATTTCTGTTTGCGGAGATATTTCACAAAATCCGTTATAGACCGAGTCCTGTCTTTTTTCGCCCCCTATAACAACTTTTGTTACGTTTTCTGGTTTGCCCAACCAATCAGCACAGGCGTTGTCATATTCTTTTTCTGGCACCACCAGAATCAATTCGGAAATAATGCCACAATCCTGGAGAGTTTTAAGTGTGTAATAGAGGATAGGTTTCCCATTCAACTCCTGAAACTGTTTGGGAACAGTTCCTCCCATACGAGTTCCTGCCCCTCCTGCCGGCACCACCGCGCAAACACTCATTGAAAAATCCCATTAAAAAATTTGTTCAAAAACTTCCGACAGGTTTTTTGCAAAACTAATCTCAAGACCTTCGGTCAATAGGTTCTTTGCCTTTTTAGCTGAATGCGGAACGATGCAGCGTTTGAATCCTAATCGTTGCGCTTCAATCAATCGGGCATCAAGCTGCATAACGGTACGAACTTCGCCCGTCAAACCTACTTCCCCTAATAATACCAATTCCGGGTCGATGGGTCGGTTTTGAAAACTGCTTGCAATGGCTGTCGCCACTCCCAGATCCAGAGCGGGTTCTGTGATTTTAATGCCTCCTGCAAGGTTTACAAAAATATCCTCCCCCTGCAGGTTCATTCCCAGTCGCTTTTCCATAATAGCAATCAGAAGAGACATACGATTGTGATCAAATCCCGTTGCCATTCGTCGAGGCATACCAATAGAAGATGAAGTGCTTACCAGTGCCTGCACTTCAACCAATAGGGTACGGCTTCCCTCTAGCGTTGCAACGATAGCCGATCCGGCAGAGTCTTCCGGCCGCTCTGCTAAAAACCACTCTGAAGGATTCTCGACAGGAACCAATCCCGTAGGTGCCATTTGAAAAACTCCAATTTCAGGAGTTAGACCAAATCTATTTTTAATGGCTCGTAAAGCTCGATAAGCATGCCCCTGCTCACCTTCG
>JAESTE010000055.1 GCA_016763735.1 Nitrospinaceae bacterium
ATGACGGCCACCCCGATCCCACGTACGCTTGCCCAGACAGCTTATGCCGATCTGGATTTATCGGTTATTGATGAAATGCCGCCGGGACGAAAACGAGTGGAAACCTCGGTGATTAGCGATCTGAAGAAACCGCAAGTCATTCAACGCATTCGCCATGCTTGCCAACAGGATAAGCGCCAGATTTACTGGGTGTGCACCTTAATCGATGAATCAGAAGAGCTGGAATGTCAGGCCGCAGAAGTGACCTATCATGAGCTATCAGAACAATTAGCGGAATTGAAAATAGGGCTAGTCCACGGCAGGCTTAAATCGAAAGACAAACATGCCATAATGGCTCGATTCAAAGCCGGTGAATTAGATATTTTAGTTGCTACTACGGTAATTGAAGTCGGCGTTGATGTGCCCAATGCCAGTTTGATGATTATCGAAAACCCGGAACGTTTGGGTTTGTCTCAACTGCACCAATTGAGAGGGCGAGTGGGTCGAGGAGAAAAACAAAGTTATTGTATTTTAATGTACCACGCGCCGCTATCGCAAAACGCTAAGCAACGATTAAATGTAATGCGCGATACCAATGACGGATTTAAGATTGCAGAAAAAGATCTGGAAATTCGCGGCGCTGGCGAGGTTTTAGGGACCCGACAAACAGGAGAAGTCTTATTTCGTTTTGCGGATTTATTGCGAGATCGAAAACTGCTGCCGCAGGTACATCAAAACGCTGAAATGATGGCAAAATCTCATCCGGATTTAGTTGATGCGCTGTGCACTCGGTGGATTAAGGATGGAGAGCAATTGAGCCATGTGTAGTGAAGGCTATTCCGTTCTAAATTGCACGATTTCTGAGTCAGGTTCATTATACAACCAATAGAATTTTAATTTCGTCAACGACTCACCCCATTAGAAACGCAAACAACCGTCCCACCATTGCTGTGGAGAGCATCGCCAACACACCCCAAAATACCACCCTAAAAGCACCTTTACGCTTACTTGCACCACCTGCTTTTGCCGCAAGACTACCCAAAACCAACAAAAAGAGAACACTGAATCCTGCAACCAATAGGATCAATTGCTCAATCGAAGAAAAATATGCGACGATAACCGGAAATGCGGCCCCTAGAGTGAAACACGCTGCAGAGGTTAACGCCGCAGCAATTGGTTTGGCACTGGTCCGCTCGTGGATGCCCAGCTCATCACGTAAATGAGCTTCCAATGCATCGTGCTGCATTAATTGAGTAGCAACTTTCGCCGCCAAAGCTTGGTCTAATCCACGCTCGATGTAAATGTCTGTCAGTTCTTTTAATTCATATTCTGCGTGGTTTTCCAGGTGATGTTTTTCAAGCTCGATATCGGCCTGCTCAGTATCAACTTGCGAGCTAACCGAAACATATTCGCCTGCCGCCATCGACATAGCCCCGGCGACTAGACCCGCCACCCCGGCCAGTAAAATATCATTATGTGACGCCGCCGCTGACGCGACACCAATCAACAGACTGGCGGTTGATACAATCCCGTCATTGGCACCCATAACCGCCGCCCGTAACCAGCCGACTCGGTGAGATTTGTGCAAATGATTGGGAGTTTCGAGTATTTCTGTCAAGACCTGAGTTCCTGTTTGTTTCATTTTGGAATAGCAGTAGTTTTTAATCTTATGCTGCTTTTTCTATCGAGTAAAGGGTGAACAAGTCAACACTCGCACTCAAGATGGTTAATTGCTATGATGGTCACTATCCGCCCCCTGGTTTCAATGTTCCAGCCTTGAGAGGAAAAGTCTATCAACAAGATAATCTTATTACTTGCTCTGCTATCTACCCCGCTTATGAGTAAATCTGCACAAAGAGATGACATACTAACTTTTGCAAGCAAGCACTCGGTCACTGACACCGTCATACAGCTGGTTCAAGTTTTGGAGCAAAAGGGATTCACTATTTTTAACACAATTGCTCACAGCAAGAACGCAAACAATGTCGGCATCACACTAGCCGATACTAGTGTCATTATATTTGGCAACCCAAAAATTGGTAGCAGACTAATGCAGTGCAAACGAACTATCGCCATTGATCTACCTCAAAAAGCGCTGATATGGAAAGATCGAAACAATCAGGTTTGGCTGTCGGTGAATAATCCTGAATACCTTAAACGTCGTCATGATGTGCAAGGGTGTGATCTGATTTTCCAAAAAATAACAACTGCTCTCACAGCAATATCTAGACAGGTGACAAAGTAAGGCATTACTAACAAGGAAATAAGAAAATGGAAAAAGCATGGTTTAAAAACTACCCGCAAGGCTGTAGCCCAAGCATCAAGACTGATGGCTATTCATCAATGCTTGATATTTTTGATCAAGCAGTAAAAACCTATTCAGACAAAACCGCCTATGTGAGTTTTGGGCAGTCCATCAGTTATTCTCAAATCGAACAACACTCCAAAAATTTTGCTGCCTATTTACAAAATTCATTAGGCGTCAAAAAAGGTGAGCGGGTTGCTCTGATGTGCCCCAATACTTTTTCTTTTGCGATTGCAATGTGGGGTATATTTCGAGTTGGCGGGGTACAGGTAAGTATCAATCCACTCTATACGCCGATCGAACTGGAACACCAACTCAACGATGCACAAGTGGAGACGATTATTATATTTTCAGCTTCCACAAAAACACTGGCGGAAGTAATCGATAATACCCAAATTAAAAAAGTCATCCTAGTGCACCTCGATGATCTGGTGAATAAAGGATTGCCCTCTGAAGCCGCTGACTCAAGATTAAAAGATACGGTGTCATTTATTCAATCGTTAGACGAAGGCAAAGCACTCAGCTTAGAGTCTCCCGAATTAAGCCAAGATGATTTATTGCTGTTGCAGTACACGGGCGGTACAACCGGTTTATCGAAAGGGGCGATGCTGACTCACGGCAATGTGATTGCTAATATTTTACAATACGAAGAATTTGTCAGACAGTTGATTGATAAAGGGAAAGAAACCATCATCACCGCCATTCCGATGTATCATATTTTTGCGCTTGCGGTAAATACACTTTCTTATTTTAAGTTCGGTAGCAAAAACGTTCTGATCGCCAACCCAAGAGATATGCAAGGCTTTATAAAAACCTGGCAGCAGACTAAGGCGACTTTTTTCACCGGAGTCAATACCCTGTTTAATGGGCTGGTACACACACCAGGATTTTCTGACATTGATTTTTCCAGCCTTAAACTAACCGTTGGTGGAGGCGCTCCGGTACAAGAAGCGGTCTCGCAAAAATGGAAAGAGATCACCGGCAGAGGCATAAAAGAAGGTTATGGTTTATCGGAGACTTCACCGGTTTTAACGCTCAATCTTGGCGGGAATGAAGATTATATCAGCGGGATTGGCATTCCCCTCCCGTCAA
>JAESTE010000056.1 GCA_016763735.1 Nitrospinaceae bacterium
CCCGTCTGCTTGCGGCGGGGTCGTTCATTGCTTTTTCGCTTTTTTCGCACCGTCAAAACTAAAGGTCTTCCCGTTTCCTGCCGAAACTTAATTGAACACAGGAAATTTTGTTGAAAGGAAGACACACATATGCTGAGTGAACACGATCGGGAAACCTCTTTAAAGTCGGCTTTTAGCCCCATTGAAAGATGGATCAAAAAGCTTTTTCGTATTAAATCTGCAACTCCAGACAAATCTACAGATCGAAGAGATTTCTACCGACTCCCGCACGATAAAATTCAACCGCTCGACCTTTGCCTGACCATGCAGGACGAGCAGGTTTTTTGCACGACAATCGAAGACCTGAGCGCAAGTGGCTTTAGTTGCAGGCTCATCGAGTCGGGTACCATCCGTTGCGGCGAACCTATGTCGGCATTGTTTGTTCTGCCCTTAGACGAGCCCGTCATTATCCGGACAGAAGTGTTTCTTATGTCAATAGTAGGCAATGAAGATGCCAGACTTTTTCGTTTTCGTTATTACGATGAGATGAGTGATGATGACCGAGAATTGATCCATCGATACATTGTCCAGAAGCAGTTTGAGATAATTCAGAATAAAGACCGCGAGAACTGGCACGAAGAGAATGAAGAAGGTTTTTCAACCGGAAACTAACGCTTCGACAAAGCTTTTTGGGTCAAATGCCTGCAGGTCTTCAGCCTTTTCCCCCACGCCAATGAAATGAACCGGCAGTTTTAATTCGCCGGATAAATTCAGCAACACCCCGCCTTTTGCAGTACCATCCAGTTTCGTCATTACAAACCCATCCAACTCCATTGCTTCGTGAAAAAGTTTTGCCTGCGAAATACTGTTTTGTCCGATAGTGGCATCGAGAACCAGTAAAGTTTCATGAGGCGCACCGGGTAACACTTTACCTATAACTCGTTTTACTTTTTTGAGTTCTTCCATCAGGTTCTGGTTGGTCTGCAATCGTCCAGCTGTATCGATGAGCACCACATCCATATCCCGCGCTATAGCGGCCTGCACAGCATCATAAGCAACCGCTGAAGGGTCGGCACCGCTTTTTTGGCTGATGCAGTTTATATCTGCACGTTCGGCCCACACTTGTAATTGATCGATGGCAGCGGCGCGAAATGTGTCTCCTGCGGCCAGCAAAACTTTTTTACCTTCTCGCTTCCATCTTTGCGCCAGCTTGCCTATGGTCGTGGTTTTTCCTGATCCATTGATGCCTATCATCAGAATAACCAGAGGTTTATTTTTTGTGAACGTTATCGGTTTGATATTCTGCGAAAGGACCTCTATCATTCGTCCTTTCAACTGTTGCAAAACTTCGTCATTACTACGAATGCGGTTTAGTGCCACGTCTTTTTTTAAATCTTCCAGAATGAAGGCGGTGGTTTCCATCCCCACATCGGCGATGAGAAGAGTTTCTTCCAGCTCTTCCAGCAATTCTGGGCCTACTTTTGCCTTGCCTTGGACGATATTTTCTAATCCACCAGCAAGGCTGGAACGCGTTTTCTGCAGTCCTAATTTAAGGCGGGCAAAAAACCCGGATTTAGGTTCTTCCTCCGGTTGCTCCGTTTTTTCCATAGTTCCTCCTGATTATTCTCATCAAATTGAGGTCGGTATCTTTGCAAGTTGACCCTACCTTGTCAAGACGAAACGGGGAAAGAGGTTACCGCACAAAAATTCTCCGCTAGAGGGCAGAAAATCAACCCGATAAACACCCTAAAAGCCTTTATAGGTAAAGTTTTATTTGATTTCGACCGTTATGAGTCTTAGACTCTTTTTGACAGAGAACCCGTCCTTTCCGGTTCCGGAAAAAAGAGCATTCAAGCTACTGTATCCATCTAATGAGTCCAGCGTCAAGCTGGCGCATGAGGAAATATATGAAAGTTGCCGTTTGTAACTCCGTTGGAATCGATGCTGATGGCTATGCCATGATCCACTCTCCCAGCCGTTGGACCAATAGCACCAAAGACCTTAACATATTTACCTACTACCCTTGGCAGCTTGCTTATTGCTCTTCTATCTTAAAAAGAGATACCGATCACGAAGTTAAATTTTTTGATGGCTGTCTGGATAAACTGGATCACGATGCATTCGTCGAGAAGGTTTCCGAATTTGCTCCTGATTATTTAGTTATGGATTGTGCTACGCGTACTATTGATGCAGATAGTCGATTTGGTATCGAAATCAAACGCCGGTTTGGCACCAAACTTATATTTTGCGGTCCTCATCCGACAACCTTCCCAGAAGAAGTCAGCGAATATGCCGATTTTGTGATCCTGCGCGAATACGAAATGGTTGTACTCGATATTTTACAGGGAAAAAATCATCAGGACATCATGGGTCTGTGGCCGAACACCAACATCCGCCCACCACTTGATGTCAACAACTTGCCTTTACCCGAAGACGATGATGTGTCGCGCCTCGATTATGGAATGCCAGGGGAACCTTCCAGCGAATATCTGGAAATTCAGGCTTACGCTTCACGCGGATGCCCATTGTCTTGCACCTTTTGCGTATGTGGAAATATTTCTTATCAACGTCCCAACTGGCGTCCGAGGAATCCGGAAAATGTAATTTACGAACTACAAACGCTCCGCGCAAAATATCCACAGTTGGAGGGAATTTTCTTTGATGAAGAAGTTCATAACGGCAGCAAGAAATATATCCTCGAGTTGACCAAAGCCATTCGCGAAAATGGACTCGATGACTTAAAATACGATGTCATGTGCGGCCAATGGCCGATGGATGAAGAAGTGCTCGACAACATGAAGAGCGCAGGCTATTACATGGTGCGCCTCGGAATCGAAACTGCAGGCGAACACGCTGCCAAGGGCATGGAACTGCAAAGGAAGTTTAATGTCCCGAAACTAAAACAATTGATGGAGCACGGAACCAATATAGGCTTGAAGTTTTACGGAACCTTCACTTTTGGCGGCGAAGGGTCGACCGACGACTGCGACAAAAAAACCCTCGACTTGATTCGTGAATTGTTGGATCGCGAATTGTTATGGCGGTTCCAGCTATCCATAAGCACACCGCAACCAGGAACTCCTTTTTTCAATCGCATGAAGGAACAGGGGCATCTTAAAGATCTAGATTGGAAACATTTCGATGGCGGCAACCATGTTGTGGTCAATCGACCTGAGTATCCTGCCGATAAAATCATGGTCAATTTTCGCGAAGCAGAAAAACTTTATGAAGTCGGTTTCAACCAGCGCTATAAAGCGACGGCGCAGGATAATTTTAAATCTGTTGAACTCACTCAGGATGGCGAAATTATTTTGTTTCGTAGCTCACGGATGAAACAGATTCATGATGTGGTCAATTCGCTTCACAAACAGTTCAAAAAACCGGTGACGGTTCTTGCACAACCGGCTGTTGAACCCGAATTGCGAAAAAATCCGAACATCAAGGAAGTCCTGCTATATGGCGACACCCATTTCAATCTGAAAACATTTCCGGATAGCATGGTTGGAAAATTACGAAAGAAATCCTACTCGTTAGGGGTAATCCCTTTCAATAATATTTCCGGCAACGGGTATTCAGAGATTAAAGCCATTGCCAAACAATCTGGGATAAAAAAACTGATCGCCGTTAATATCGAAGGGAAAGTTTTTGATCTAGAAAACCCTGGCGATTTCGGACGCGCCCATATTCCCGGTTGAAAAATGGAAAAACAACCTAAAAATATTCTGGTCATTAGATCAGCCACTCGTATCCTCGATCAGACGCTTGTTTCGTTGCAAGAAGAGTTTCCCGGTTGTCATATCACAGTTCTGCTACCGCAATCGGTCAAAGAATCGTTGGAGCAGGACGAAAAAGTCAATGAGGTATTGACTATTCCCGACCAGCGCCGGATGAACGTCTCTAGTTACGGAAAAGAAAATATTCGCAAATTGCAGGAAATGAATTTTGATCTTGCCGTTTCTCTTTACAACATCGATCACGGATTGGGTTATTCCAATATTGATCTTCTCGCTTTAGCGGCCAAAGCAAAAAGCGTGCGTGGTTATAATTCTCGAGGAACTTTTGTTGAAGTTACTCGCTCCACAGCCACGAAAAAATCCTTCATGGAAAGAACATCTTTTTTTTGGGTTGGCATCAACTACATCGCAACTTCTATTCTATTTATCATCATCACCTTCGCATTGACAGGTGAATGGTTCGTGCGTCTGTTGTTCAAAAAAAAACACGCTTCTACCAAGTCTTTCCCTGTACCATCCTCTTCTGTCGGTGAGCCAGAAAAGGTTCAGGCTTAAATAAATGGATATCCTTGTCGCCAACTCGGTAGGTGTGGATCGCAATGGCTACCATATGGTACACGTTCCATCGCGGTGGTCTTTGGGCATAAAAAACTTCACCAATTGCGGTTATTATCCTTGGCAACTGGCTTATACCTCTTCACTTTTAAAAAGAGATACCTCTCA